>JBBQDY010000427.1:0-2989 GCA_038320155.1 Cytophagales bacterium | reverse complement strand
GAGTTGGTGTCAATTAGATATTGGAATTGTTCCATTCCTCACGGCTTTGAGTTACATATCTTTGAAGTTCTTCAGCTACTTCTGACGGTAGTTTACCGGAATATTTCTTGGAAAGTTTCTCAGTATCAATTCCATGACCGCTTTTTTGAAGCACTTTGATAATATTCAAATCTTCCAAATCTTCCAAAAGTCTGTAAGCCTTATTATCGTTGATTTGTATCAGTACAGTTTCCATCTTTTTATCTTACAAATTCTTTTACTTGATCAAAGTATGAAATTAGAGGATTAAAAGCTAGAGTGGATTTGCTCATGCATAAACATGTACCACCAAACACCTGTCATAAAACAATTTTTACACCCACTTCTCCATCTCCACCATTGAATGTGGATAACTCTTGCCCAATTCAATTTTCAACTCTTTGAGTTTTGCTGTGGATAACTCCTCAGGCTGATGAATATCAAAGCCTTTGATTGCGGTTAATTCAGGAATCCATGCCCGAACGTAATCGCCGTTTTTGTCGTAATTTTTACCTTGACGTAGAATATTGAAATACCGGTTTTCTCGCGGATCATTTCCTACGCCACCCACATACATCCAGTTTCCCCAGTTGGAACACACGTCGTAATCGATCAATTTGCTTTCAAAATAACTGGCTCCCCAAGTCCAGTCGATTCCCAAATCATTCACCAAAAAACTTGCGACATTTTGACGACCTCGGTTAGACATAAAACCGGTGCGATTCAACTCTCGCATATTAGCATCCACAAATGGGACTCCTGTCTCCCCCTCACACCAGCGCTGAAAATCTGCACTATCCCTGCGCCAGGAGTCCATTTGATTTTTGATACCGGCGATGTGGAAAACTTTATCGCCATGTTTTTTACAGATAAATCGGAAGTAATCCCTCCAGATCAATTCGAAGATTAGCCAATACGTGCTATCGTTTTTCTTCCGCTCTTTTTCGTAGCGTTTTACTTCCTCGTAAATCATCCTTGGCGAAAGACATCCTAATGCAAGCCAAGCTGAAAACTTAGAACTGTAATCAAATCCTAACAAACCATTTCTGGTTTCTTTGTATGTTTTTAATAGATCTCTTTCCCAAAAATAGGACTGAATTCGCCTGAGACCAGCATCTTCACCACCAACCAACTCCAAATAACCAGACACTGGCTCAGGCTCCTTCAATCCATATTGTTCTAAATCCGGGATTTCTCCACTGCTAAAGATTTCAGTAGTACCAGGATAATTTATTGTAATCGGAGCTGGAAAAGTTGCCCTGATTTGAACCATTTTTTCCAAACCCTTTCTAAACTGCGTAAACACTTCAGGAACCTGTGTGATCGGAAACGACAAATCATCAATGTGATAAAGCGTACTTTGCCATAGGCTTTCTGTTCCTATTCCTTTAGCCCAAGCGGCATTCTCCACTGATTTTTCGACGTTTCGCTCCTCTGCCGTCACTTCCTGACTAAAGAAAATCGCCTGCGCTTGATGGTTTTCTGCCAATCGAATCAATTCCTCTTCCGGCTTTCCCTGAGCTACGATTAAGTCAGCTCCAAGCTCTCTGAGATTATTTCTCAAAGCACTAACTGAATCTCTTAGAAATTTGGCTCGGAAAATTCCTGTCTTGTGATGTCCAAGTTCAGTCTTATCAAACATTCTTGGATCAAAGCAATACACCGGCAGAATTTCTTCTGAAGACTGGATAGCTTTAACCAAGTTTTCGTTATCATGAACCCGGAGATCATTTCGAAACCATACGATTGCCCGTTTAAATTTCATATCCTGCTAACAGGCTGTGGAATTCAAGTGTTTGAGGGAGTTAAGAAAATTATTTCTTCAAAATTGCCTACTTTGAAAATCAAATAGCCCAATCATGAAAAAGAGATTCTTTGTTCTGCTTTTGTTGTCATTCATCCCTGATTTTGTCTTTTCCCAAAACCTAGCTGAAAAGCTTGGCTACCCCAAAGATGCCAAGCTTCTGATCATTCACGGAGACGATGTAGGCGTGTCACATTCTCAAACCAAAGCGACTTTTGATGCCATGAAAAAAGGCCTAGTGACCTCTACGAGCATGATGGTGCCTACTGGATGGTCTGCGGAAGTAGGTGAAATGGCAAAAGAAATGCCCAATGCCGATATTGGGATTCATATTACGCTGACAAACGAATGGCTGAATTTCAACTGGGGACCTGAGGCAGGCAAGACGGCAGTACCTGGTTTGGCAAATGAAAAAGGACATATGTATCCTGATTGTGCACAGGTGGCCGCTAACGCAAGTCCTGAGGAAGTAGAAAAGGAAATTCGTGCACAGATCCAAGCGGCCAATCAAATGGGAATCACTCCCACACATTTGGATTCTCATATGGGATGCATCTTCTATGGCCGCCCTGAATACTTTCGCTCTTATTTGAAAATTGCCCAAGAGCTCAAAATCCCAGCAATGGTCAACTCCCAGATGATGGAAGGCTTAATAAAGCCAAATCAGAGTCTTTTTGAAGGAATTGATCTAGCTAAAATTCCTGTAATCAATGAAATCATTATGGCAAATCCAGAAGACTACGAAGCAGGTATGGACCAATTTTATACCACAGCAATTGAAAATTTACTGCCTGGCGTACATGTCTTATTAATACATTTGGCATTTGATGATGAAGAAATGAATGCAGTAACGAAGGATCATGACACCTACCATGCGCCATGGAGACAGGCTGATTACGATTTTTTCACCAGTGAAAAAGCAAAAAAGCTCATCGAAAAAAACAACATCAAATTGATCACTTGGCGAGAAATCGGGCAAATTTTAAAATAGTAAAACCACTTTATGTCTAAATCCTACGCAGCCTTTTCCCTCTTATCAGCACTAATTTTTTCTTGCTCCAGTCCCAAATCTCCGAATGAGCAGCTCTGGGAAAGCCTTGATGAACTGCCTCAACTTACCGGTAAATCAGCCTATTTAAAAAGTCCATTTACGGCTGCAGGAGATCG
>JBBQDY010000426.1:0-2996 GCA_038320155.1 Cytophagales bacterium | reverse complement strand
TATTAAGGTACAAAGATTTTGTGAAGTAACTTTCCTGAAAATTCAGATCATTGGTAGCAAAGTATTTCCACGCGAGATTTTCCAAAAGCATGGCGGCTTCCCCTTCATAACTTTGTTTATCCAGTAAACCTAAAAGAGAAGCCACAGCATCGAAAATTCTACCAACACTTGAAGTTTTAATTGAAGTTTCTTTGGAAAGCATTTTCGTGTATAATTTCCATTCCGTGCCACTAAATTTTTCTTGTAAAAGTTCTTTTGAACCCGGTATATTCCAGCAAGTTGATAATGCAGAAATTCGAGGTTCTTTGGACATTTTGTCTCCTAACAAGTACTCGTAATATTCGATATGAGTAGCACGTGTAAACTTCTTTTCGTTATAAATAAAAAATTCCCCACCCCAGATAGCGCCATCGTCTCCCAAACCCATTCCATCCCATACGACACCTAAAACTGGGATAGTGGTTTGCACTAGATTATTCTCGCCAAGTACTGCTGAAAAATGGGCTAAATGATGCTGGACTTTATAAGTTGGAATTTTATAATTACTTGCCAACTGAATTCCATATTGCGAGGAGAAATATTCTGGATGTGTATCTAGTAAGATTAGCTCTGGTTGAATGGAAAAAAGTTGCATAAAATGCTGAACTGTTTTCTCATAATTTTCTTGGGATTCAAAGCCTTCGAGATTTCCTAAATACTGACTGATATAAGTGTTTTGTTTATAGAGGATAGAAAAAGTACTTTTCAGCAAGGCCCCTGTTGCGAGAATACTTTGCTTAGTCCAGTTAATTTTTGGATTTATATAAGTTGGAGCCAATCCTTTAGAGCGACGAAGTATTATTTTTTGTTGAGTAACCGGAGAAAACCGAATCACACTATCATCCTGAGAGGCAAAAATCTCTCTGTCGTCTTCTAAAAGATAATCGGCGATCTCAAAAAGTCGCTCTTCTGCAACTTTGTTTTTATGAATAATCGGTATGTCATGAATATTCCCACTGGTAGCTATGATAGGCCCTTTAAATTTATTCAACAACAATACTTGAAGTGGAGTAGACGGCAGCATGATCCCATAATGTGTTAATCCTGGAGCGATTTCTTCTGAATAAGTACTTGTATTTATCTTTTTCATTAAAACTATTGGAGCAGTAGAAGATTTAAGTTCTTCCAGTTCCATTTCACTCATCTTAAAATCCTTTTTGACAGCGTCTTCATCAACAAGCATTAGTGCGAAAGGCTTGGAAGGCCTTCTTTTTTTTAGCCTTAAGGATTTAATGGAATCTTCATTATTGGCGTCGCAGGTTAAAATATAACCCCCAAGTCCTTTTATTGCTACAATTTTTCCTGCTTTCCAAAACTGAATTATTTGATCGATGCACGCTATGGAATCTGTAGCTATAGTTTCAAGGGAATTGTCAATAAGTTTTAATTTGATGCTGCAATCTGGACAAGAATTCGTCTGTGAATGAAATCTTCTGTCCGCAGGATTTAGATATTCCAAATTGCAATCTGAACACATCGTATAAGGATCCATACTTGTGTTATCTCGATCATAAGGAAGGTCTTGAATCAACGAATATCTCGGACCACAATTGGTGCAGGTTATAAAAGGATATTTATAGCGCCTATTTTTGGGGTCTAACAGTTCCTTTTTACAATCATGGCAAATAACTGTTTCAGGGGCGATTAATGTAGCAAAATCAGATTCTAAGAATGAACTAGGCCTTATTTCAAAATTTATAAACTTTTGAAAGGAAATCTTTTCAATAGAACTGTTGGTGATTTTGGCATTTATAGGGATATGATCAATAAGGTCTTCATAAAAACATTTGGCAATAACTTCTGAGGCATTAAATGTTACAAAGACCCCCGAGGAAGAATTAAATGCAAAACCTTGTAAGTTTAACTGGGAAGCCTTTTTGAATACATAGGGTCTGAACCCCACTCCTTGCACTTGACCGTTAATTCTGATTTGCCATGTATTCATAAACCTTTTCAACTAAATTCTATTGATTTTCATTGAATTTAAGAAAACACTTTGTGGAAAAGGAATTTATTTGAAATTAGGCTAAAGAGAGAGCAATATTTGAAAGGTGAATAGCGTAAATCCTTTTGTTGAAGGATTCGACGGTCAACGACCCTTTGTAAGGGTTGTTTTTCTGAAGCAGAAGTTGGGATTCACAGGGAATGTTTCATCAACTACGGTGTGACAAAAAAAATCCCTGTCTTTAAACAGGGATTTTTTTTCATTTCAAAGATTTACTAGTCCATCAAAGCGACAGTTCGGGTGACTGAGTTGAATCCACCTGGGATCATATTTCCTGCTGAATCTAACAACTCCAGCTTTACTGTGGCTTCTCCTTTAGGAAGACCTTTGATTACGTAAGGTGCCCATTCGGTGATCATAAATTCCTGCCCATTGATGGTGGCTCTTACTTTATTTCCACTTTCTGACAGCGTGGTATTCAGCAAGAAAAAGTCCAATAGCAGATTTTCCGTATCCGCTCCGCTGTATTCACCTTTGGGACGACTGTAAATCAGCGTTGGTTGTTCAAGGTTGACGCCCATGTCCTCACCAGCATTGCCCACCACTATCTTTTTTGCTATAAATGAGTTGGCGTTCTTAACTGACTCATGGTAGGATCTGCTTAGAAAGGCCACGACATAATGCGTTCCTTCAGCCATTTCATTTTTGAATTTTGGTTCGTAATGTGCGGAGTAGGGACCATTATCTACGATAAGGTGAATATGTTGGCCCTTGTCAGAATTGGCAAGCATTCCGGCCATTCCATTTTTTTCGGTTTGAGCGCCCAATTCATAGTTTCCTGGATCGAATGAAAAATCGACTTCTCCTGCACTTTTAATGGAAGCATTAGCTGGAGCTTTCAATTTTAAACTGGAAGTCGCGAATGCCGGGGAACTTTCAAATTTCTCAATGGTGATAGTTTGCGCTACATTTTCCTTTGCAGTCTCCATTCCTATGGTATCTTCAGTATCAG
>JBBQDY010000425.1:0-3000 GCA_038320155.1 Cytophagales bacterium | reverse complement strand
GACGAGGGAGAGCTATCGCGTCAATGAGTCAGGGGAGAGGTTATATCTTCGGGCAGAATACAGTTACACGGAGTACGAATTGATTTTTGAATAAATAATGAAAAAAATGAAAAGAATTAGTTGGTTTAGTTTGTTTACTTTGGGAGTATGCTTTGCCTCCTGTGAATCGCAGTCTCCTGCCCAGAAAATTGTCGACGATTCCATTGCAGCCCATGGGGGAGCGACTTTTTCACAATCGTTGATTGAATTTGACTTTCGAAAGATCCATTACACGATTTTCAAAACTGATAGCGAATTTGAATACATCCGAGAATTCACGGATTCTACCGGGCAAGTGAAAGATGTGCTCAATAATTCGGGCTTTGTCCGAACCGTAAATGGTGCCAAGATTGACACCTTGACGGAAGAACGGATCGGAGCATTTTCCCGCTCAGTGAATTCGGTTGCTTATTTTGCTTTTTTGCCTTATGGGCTTAACGATTCCTCGACAATTAAGGAATACCTCGGAGAAGCTGAGCTTAATGATGAAAAATACGACCTGATCAAAGTGACTTTCAAGAAAGAAGGCGGTGGGGAAGACTTCGATGATCAATTTTTGTATTGGATTGGAAAGGATGATCATATTATTGATTTTATAGCTTACAGCTACCATACCGATGGCGGAGGAGTGCGAATGCGGGAAGTCAGTGATGTGATCGAGGTGGGTGGGATTCGCTTTCAAAACTACCTGAATCTAAAGCCGGAAGACAAAGATACGCCAGTAGAAAAGATGCAGGATCTTTACCTTTCTGGTGATTTGGAGTTACTTTCAGAGATCAATCTTGAAAACATCAAAGTCCTTCCACTCAATAAATAAGCCCTTATGAATCCCAAGCCATTGCTTTTTGAAAATCGAAAAAATGTCACGCTTGCGGCTAATTTATACCAGCCTCTGGACCGCGCTCCTCGATTTTATGCCCTGTTTGCGCATTGCTTTACCTGCAACAAGAATTTTTCGGCAGTTACCCAGATTTGTACAGCACTTTCCCAACAGGGGATTGCCGTGTTGAGTTTTGACTTTACAGGATTGGGTAGATCCGAAGGGGAGTTTCAAGACAGTTCATTTTCTGTCAATATTTCTGATCTGAGCGATGCTGCGGAATTTCTCAAAGAAAACTACCAAGCACCCAAGCTTCTTGTAGGTCATTCGCTTGGGGGTGCGGCGGTGGTTTATGCTGCTGCCGAACTGGAATCTATCGAAGCTATTGCCACGATTGCTGCTCCCGCATACCCGGCTCATGTCAAGCATTTGTTTGAAGATAAGATTGAAGAAATCGAAGCGGAAGGTTCCGGAAAAGTCAATATCGGAGGGCGGTCATTTCGAATTAACAAAGCCTTTATCGCCGATTTGGAGCAAAAGCCCTTGGAGAGCTTCTTGAAGAAGGTCAGGAAGTCGCTACTGATCCTGCATTCTCCTCAGGATAAAATCGTAGACATCTCCAACGCTGCTGAGCTGTTCCAAGCTGCATTTCATCCGAAGAGTTTTATTTCGCTGGATGGAGCAGACCACCTTCTTTCAAATCCACTTGACAGTCAGTACATCGGAGAAGTTATTGCCACGTGGAGCAGTCGCTATGTCAAACCTGCAGCAGAAGCGACAATCAATGATTTGAAAGGTAACCAAGTGCTGGTAAGACTTTCTGGAGAAGGGTATACCACAGAAATCAAAACCCCGTATCACCACCTTCTTGCCGACGAACCAGCTGAGGTGGGTGGTGCCAATTTGGGACCCACGCCTTATGACTTATTGATGGCTTCACTTGGAAGCTGCACGGCCATGACTTTGAAAATGTATGCCAGAAGAAAGAAATGGCCGCTGAAGGATGTGACTGTCTATCTGAATCATGACAAGATCCATCTGGATGACACCAAATCTCTGGAAGAGCCAGGAGCTAAAGTAAGTCAATTCACACGAATCATTGAGTTGGAAGGGGATTTGGATGGGCCGCAGCGCCAAAAATTACTGGAGATTTCCAACCGATGTCCGGTACATAAGACCCTTCAGGAAGAGATAAAAATCCAAACCATGTTGGCCAAATGACACCCCTAGTCAAAAACGCTTACCTTTTTAGCACTGTGGGTCTGATCCTAATTTTTGCCGCTTCATGGTTGATCTTTCCGGAAGAGGAACCCCTTATCCTCGCTACAGAAAAATGGAAAGGCGTCTGTTGGGTTGGAACTCGATCCCCCATCGAAGGACCTGAACTTAAAGCCTTGAAAGCAACGGGAGCCGATGCGCTATCCCAGACTCCTTTCGGCTGGCAGAGTGCGATTGATTCTCCTGAAATCAAATGGCAAACCACGAATGATAAAATGTGGTGGGGTGAATCCTCCAAAGGCCTGAAGGCTACCTTGGATTCTTCGGCTGCAATGGGAATGATGAACTTGCTCAAGCCCCATCTTTGGGTGCGGGGAAGCTGGCCAGGGGAAATCGAAATGACTTCGGAGGAAGATTGGGGTATCTGGTTCGAGAATTACCGAGGATTCATTTTAGATTATGCGATTCTGGCTGAGGAGCAAGGCTTCCCGATGCTTTGTGTGGGTACAGAGCTGGAGAAAACTTCCCATCGAGAGGAAGACTGGCGAAAAGTGATTGCCCAAGTCAGAAAAGTCTATTCGGGCAAATTGGTGTATGCGGCAAATTTCACGGAGTTTGAAAAAATCAAATTTTGGGATGCACTCGATTACATTGGGATTCAAGCGTATTTCCCACTTGCAAAATCACATAATCCAAACTTAAAGGAATTGACCAAATCCTGGGAAACTCACCTTCCTAAAATTGAGAAGGTAGTCCGCAAATTTCAGAAGCCGGTTTTCTTCACTGAGATTGGCTATTGCAATACGGTAGACGCGGCGATTCAACCATGGGTTTGGCCAAATGAGCGAAAGGAGATCGAACTTTCGGAAGAAGTTCAAGCCTTGTGTTACCGCGCATTTTTTGAGACTGCCTGGGAAAAGCCG
>JBBQDY010000424.1:0-3005 GCA_038320155.1 Cytophagales bacterium | reverse complement strand
AATATAAACGGAGGCATAAGGAAGTATTTCCCCTTCGTTGTTTTTGACTACTCCCCTAACTCCCTGAGCCAAAAGTGTAAACTCACTTATCAAAAGAAAAAATAAAATTAAGAAGGTAGCTTTTCGCTGAATTGTCCACATGAAAATAGAATTGAATAGGAAAATTAAGGAGTCAGAAGGAATACGAGGAGTCAATCACAAAGTTTTAAGATGTTTTAATGAAAGAGAAAAATATCTAGGCGTAAAATCCATAAAACTTCGTCCAGAAACGAAGATTATCTTTCCCAATTTATTTTTTCAAAATAGAGACTTCTGTAAATTTTTTAAATATGTCTAAATCAAGTCAGTAGGGCAGTTTTTAAAAAAGACATGAATTTTCATATAATTAAAAAAAACTTGATTTTTTAAGTTTCTGTAAATGGAAATCGATTTCCGTTGTTTTTACTCTAACAGATTGGCAATATTATTTTGAATTCACTAATAGATGCATTATTCTGTTAAATCCCCGTTTTGCGACGGTGTGGGTTAGCAAATGTTAAGAATTGCAAAATTAAAATATATGCTACACTTTAGATTCGATAATAAGTACTCATGCCTATTTCATTTTTAAATAAACAAAAAATCCTATGAGAAATCATTTACAAAAACTAAAGACATTGCTACTTGCCTTGACTCTGATTCTCAGCGTCAGTCTTGTTGCCAATGCCCAAAACAGGATCATAACGGGTACTGTATTGGATGCTAATCTTGGAGACGGAGTTCCAGGAGCAACGGTAATAATCAAAGGAACTACCCGAGGAGTCCCGACAGACCTTGACGGTAAGTTCTCTATCGAAGTCCAGCCGGGAGATCAAATTCTGGTTATCTCCTTTGTAGGTTATAACACCCAAGAGGTTGAGATCGGAAATCAAACTAACATTACGGTAAGCCTTGAGGAGGATATTCAAAGTCTTGAGGAAGCAGTTGTGATTGGTTACGGTTCTCAAGACAAAAAAGAAATCACTTCTGCGGTAGTGGGTGTTAAGCGCGAAGAATTTAACAATGGAAACGTTTCCAATCCAGCCCAATTACTTCAGGGTAAAGTGGCTGGTTTGTCAATCACCCGTGCAGGTGGTAACCCCAACAACGGATTCAATGTAAGACTTAGAGGTCTTTCTACTTTTGGAGCTAACTCGTCCCCACTGATTGTATTAGATGGGGTGATCGGAGCTTCTCTTGATAACGTCGATCCGAATGACATTCAGTCAATCGACGTGTTGAAAGATGGATCTGCTGCAGCGATTTATGGCGCAAGAGGTTCTTCCGGGGTGATTTTGATCACTACTACTAAGAAAGGAAATAAAGATGGTAGAACTGCCGTTTCAATTAACACCTTCGGTACGATGGACCAAGCTACAAATCTGATCCCAGTACTTTCTGCTGAGGAATTTGTAGCTAGAGGCGGAACAGATTTCGGTGGCAACACAGATTGGAGAGATGAGTTGATCTCTGACTCTTTCTCCTATACCACTAACGCTAGTGTTTCAGGTGGATTTAATAACACCAACTATATGGCGTCAATTAACTATAGAAATAACCAAGGTATAGTAGGTGGAGTAAGCAATGAGCGACTAAACACTCGTTTGAACTTGGCTCAGGGAGCTTTGGATAATAAGTTGCGATTCAACATCAACCTTTCATTCACGAATGTTGATTCTGAGTCGATCAACGATGCAGCATTTAGATATGCCACGCTATATAATCCAACTGCACCTATCTTCGAAAACACTGAAGAGGCAACCAATACATTTGGTGGTTATTTCCAGCGAAACCTTTTTGACTTCTACAACCCGGTAGCACTAGCTAAGCAGCAAAAGTTCGTGGGTGAGACCAAGACTTCACTTACTTCCTATCGAGTAGAGTATGACATCCTATCGAATTTGACAGTTTCTGCGCAGTATTCTCAGGATAGAAGAAATACGCTTTCTGGAGCTTTCTGGTCAAGACAAGATTTCCAAGTAGGTCTTGGTGCAGGTGGTACTGCTCAGCGGAATACATTTGACAGACAGCAAAAAATCTTCGAATCTACGCTTAGATATGAGCAGGATATCGCTGATGGATTAAATATGACCTTGTTGGGTGGTGTGGCTTTACAGTCTACCAAAAATCAAGGCTTCAACGCAAGAGTTAGACAGTATCTGTTCGACCTTGGTTTTAATAACTTAGGCGCTGGTTCAATCAGATTGGGTGACAATACAGACGTTTCTTCCTTTGCAAATGAGGATCAGTTGAACTCCCTATTCGGTAGAGCTAACTTCAACTACAACAACACCTACTTCCTATCAGCTTCGGTAAGAGCGGAAACTTATTCTGGATTTGGCCCAAATAATCAAACTGGTGTATTCCCTGCAATTAGTGCCGGTGCTGACTTTACTCAAATTTTCGATATGGGTATCTTCAACCAATTCAAGCCAAGAGTATCTTTTGGTGTCACTGGCAACCTTCCTCCATCGCCAACCTTGGCTCTTGGTGTGTTCGGTAATGGAAACAGAATTGACTTGGACGGCGACCCATTGACACAAAATGATATTTTTGTAGGTATCGTACAAAACTCAAATCCAAATCAGGATTTGAAGTGGGAGAATAAAAAAGAATTTAACATTGGTCTGGATTTCGGGTTATGGAATGATAAAGTAACTGGTAGCATGGACTATTACACCAGAAATATATCTGATCTTCTTTTCAACGTACCTGTAGCAACTGGTGCTCCTAACACATTTGATCCGGGAAGATTTAATACCGCTTCTTCTACTTGGATAAACCTTGCAGATTTGAGAGCTGCCGGTTTTGAATTTGCATTAGGTGTTAATGGTATCGATCTAGGAGCAGTAAAATGGACTCCAAACATCAACTTCACCATCTATGATAAGACGGTAATTGAAAGTTTATCAGCAGGTGATTTAGGGTTTGACGAACTGAGATTTGCTACGCCAGGTTCTCCAGGTCAAAACAATAATCCTATCGTA
>JBBQDY010000423.1:0-3030 GCA_038320155.1 Cytophagales bacterium | reverse complement strand
AGGATATTTCCCAAATGCGGTCTGCCACTACTTTGAATGCCTGTTAATACTCTTGCCATTGGTCTAATTTTGCTGCAAAATAAGTAAATCAGCCTATTAAACTTTGAAATTATCCGTTATTTGCTGACATGATTCGTGTACAAAAAATCTTATTCGGCTTGATCCTGATGATCGGAGCGCCTCAAGTAATTCAGGCTCAGGATGCTGTAATTCCCAGATTGATCTGGAAAGTCAATAAGATCGACTTGGGAACAGTATTGGAAGAAGAAGGGCCTAAAATCGCTGAATTTGAATTTACGCACACGCAAGATTCACTTTTTTTCATTGAGCAAGTAGTAAGTGATTGTGGTTGTACGACGGTCAGTTACAATCAAGATACCTTGGCTGTTGGGGAAAGTGGCAAGGTGGCTATTTCTTTTGACCCAAGTTCAGGTGCTGGTTATTTCTCCCGAATGATTATTGTCAAGGGAAATCTGCAGAACAGTCAAGACACCTTATATATAGAGGGAACGGCTGTTCCTTTTCCTGAAAAACCTGAAGCTGCCTACGAGCGAATTGAGGGAAATATTGGCTTCCGATTGAGCAAAGTCAATATGGGTGAGGTATTGACCAACCAACCTAAGCTGAAGCAGGTGGAAATATTCAACTTTGGCGCAGCCCCGATCAATGCACAAAGTCTGACCGTGGCAGGTCCGGAATTTATTCAGGTAACCCAGCGCGATTCACTCATCTATCCCAATCAACGTGGCTTATTGGACGTCTACTTTGATGGAAAAGAAAAGGGAGAATTGGGCTTTTCCGAAGACCAGGTAGTCTTGAGTTGGGGAAAGGATCATTTGGTACGATTGTCGGTTTTGGCAAATGTATTCGAGTATTTTCCGCCGATTCTAAAAGATAAACTCAACGATGTCGCACAGTTGGCTATCTCTCCAAAAGAGATTGATTTAAGAACGATCAGTCCCAATTCGGTTCAGAAGAAGTCGGTCACGCTGACCAATAAAGGAAGAGAAGAATTGGAGATACGGAAGATTCAAGGGAATTGTGCTTGCCTTTTACTTGAGATTCCAAAGACTACCCTAAGACCGGGCGAGTCTATCGAACTTCAGATTACTTTTGATCCCAAAGGAAGAAATGGGATTGACCAGCGAAATATCTACATTTTCAGCACAGACCCACTTAACTCGGTTCAACTGCTGGTACTTAAGAGTAGGATAGAGTGAGCAGGGGGCAGGGGGCAGTCGGCAGAGGGCAGTTGGCAGTATTCCGTTGGCAAGAGGGCAATGGCAGGTTTCAAAGGGCAGTGGCAGTATTTAGTCGGCAGTTTGCAGTTTGCAGTAATTTGGTAAAGGACAGTCTACTGGTAGAAAAGCGGATATGCATACTACCTTTTCTATATATTTGATCAACTCGGCTTCCTAACCCTACCAAATGAAAAGATCGTTTTTCCTCTTTGTTCTCCTAGCCATTCCTGTTTTTTTTAGTGGTTCTACGGTTCTTGAGGTAAACCCATACCGAGTTTACCCTTACCTACAAGTTTACGACCAAGGGAAGATTCAATTGACTTGGTTTGGAAATACACTAACCTCAAGTGAGATAAGTATCAAAAATTCTACTGGGGAAGTCCTTTTTGCGAAAGCAGTGACGGGTGAAACAGTTCCTGAAATATTCTATACTGCGGCAGAGAAAAATCAAACGATCTCAGGTTTAGAAAAGGGGTCTTGGCTCCAATCAGATCAAGCCTATCGCTATCAAGTTCAAGTGACGCTTCCAGCCGGAATCAATGTGACGTATCGGGTATCTCTTGGAGGATTTGCTTTTGAGTCTTCCTTCAAGACTCCTAAGGATAAAAATGCTTGGGAGAAAATCAGATTTGTGGCTTTGGCAGATTCCGAGACAGAGCCCAGAGGTCGGGTGACTTTCCGGGAATGGCTTCCTGGGCAACCATTGATTCGACCATTTTCCATCCCACAACTTTGGAAGGATAAGTTTGGCTTTTCTGTACTTGAAGGTTTTGAGATTCCCAATTACTTCCTTTCTGAGCAAAAAGGCTATGTTGAAAATCTGAAAATCATCAATTCCAGAGATATTGATTTTATGGTGATGCCAGGAGATTTGGTTCAGGGTGGAGGCTATCAACCGGGCTGGGATGAGTTTTTTCGCCATAATGCAGGGGAGTTTGATCGAGGTTTTAGTACCTATCCTGTGGTTCCTTCTTTTGGGAATTGGGAAAATTTTGGGGCGCTGAATGGCGGATATGGAGATACGCAGGGAGGGGCATTTGCTCCGGTAGTTTCCAGAAATAGATACCAAGCTTACTTCAAAACTCCAGTTTCGGATCCGCTTCAGAAGCATGGTCAAAGCTATTATCGATCGGATTATGGACCGGTGACTATTCTAACAGTAGATTCCAGCAATGGAACACCCGACCAGCTTTCTTCCGACTTTAATGGAATCACTAAGCTGAAAGGGAAGGAATTTACAGTTCCGGGAACGGATACGCAGGAGAATTATACTGAAGCAACTTACAAAGCAAGGGGTGGAAATGACTTGAGTAGTTTTGGGCCTGGTTCTGCTCAATACGCTTGGCTTGAAGCTAATCTTAAAGATGCGCGAGATGCTGGCCAACTTATTTTCATCCAATATCATCACGTTGCTTTTAGCTCTGGAGAGCATGGGGTTCCTTTAAATCATGAGTTGAGCGTAGGCCAAGTTGGTACTCCGATGCAGGTTTTGAATCCACTTTTTGAGCAATATGAAGTAATTGCAGTCTTATCCGGTCATGATGAAATGTTTGAAAGGAGTCTTGTCGATCAAAATAATGATGGAAAAGGCGTCCTCTACTATGATGTCGGTGTCGCTGGTGATGGGCTTCGCGCAGTGAAGCGGGATTGGAAAAATAATCCGATGAATACGCTGGATTATAATCCCTATTCAAAGTGGACTGCGGATCAAAACTCCGCCGAGCAATGGAATACGTCTGGATCTCAACCCATTTTAACTGATGGCGGGAAGCATTATGGGCATTTGGAA
>JBBQDY010000422.1:0-3044 GCA_038320155.1 Cytophagales bacterium | reverse complement strand
ATCTGACTTCCGTCCTTTTAATCAGAGAAAATGAAGCTACTGGCATCATTCCGTACAATCATAATTAGTAATCTTCCAATTTTTCAATTTTCCAATGTTTCAATTTCTATAATTAAAAATGATACAACTTAAAAACTTAGACAAATTCATCGAATCACGTTTCCAACGGGTTTTTATCCTGAAGGGAATCAACCTGACCATTAACGAAGGCGAATTTATAACCTTGATGGGACCAAGTGGAGCTGGGAAATCAACCCTCCTGAATATTTTGGGATTATTGGATGAAGACTACGAGGGAGACTATTCATTTGGTGAGCGAGGTATCAAAACCATGAAAGAGCGAGAGCGATCTGCTTTGCACAAAAGTGAGTTCGGATACATCTTCCAAGCCTATCATTTGATCGATGAATTGACAGTTTATGAAAACATCGAAACGCCTTTGCTCTATCGAAATGTGTCTTCAAGTGAGCGAAAAAGCATTATTGCCAATCTCATGGATCGCTTTAATATGGTGGCTAAAAAAGATCTTTTCCCTGCTCAACTTTCCGGAGGTCAACAGCAATTAGTGGGGATTGCCAGAGCAGTTGCTGGAAGACCGAGGGTTCTACTTGCCGATGAGCCCACTGGAAATCTCCACTCGGGTCAAGCCAAAGAGATCATGGAGATCTTTCAGGAGCTTCACCGGGAAGGAACAACGATTATTCAGGCCACGCATTCGCGAGAAAACGCGGACTTTGGCACCCGTTTAATTAATATGCTAGATGGAAAAATTGAAAGTGATGAAGCGATTTAATTCGATAAAATTTTATTTAATTCTTGGTGTGTTAAGCCTTTTCGGAGGTGGAATTCGTGCACAGGACACTTTAAAGATTGATTTCCGAGAGGCTGTAGAATTAGCTTTACAGGCGAATGTAAACTACCAAATTCAGCTGAATTCGATGGAAGTCTTACAAAAGGAAAAGCAAGTAGCTATGTTTTCGCATTTTCCTTTTGTGGGATTGAACACGACTTTTGCGCAGCAGTCCGGACAACAGTTTCAACAGATTGAAGGCGAAATTGTGGTGACAAGTGTGACCAATGAAATTGTTTCTTCTGGGTTCAATGTCAATATGCCCATCTTCAATTCTGGCAGAAGAATTTTCGATACTCAATCTGCTAAGCTCGCCTATGATGCGGGAGAAAAGGGGTTGGATCGTTCGGCTCAGCAAGTGGTTTTTGATGTAGCTAGAAGGTATTTGCAGGTGCTTCTAAACCAGGAATTACTTCGAATCGCAACGGAAAATCTTGCGAATCAAAAAGAACAGTTGCGACAAATTCAGGGATTTGTTGATGCTGGTTTGCGGACACTTTCAGATCAATACAATCAGCAATCTGAGGTCGCCAGATTGGAATCTGTCTTGGTGGATGCGCAAGTTCAACTCGAAAATGACCTTTGGGACCTCTCTGAATACTTGCAGTTGCAACCGGGTGTAACGCCTGAATTGGCAGCGGTCGATCCTTCGGCAAGAGAAAATAGCCTTCAGGATCTTGATATGGCTGAATTATACGATATCGCCGAGATGAATCGTGCGGATAAGGTTCAGCAGGAACTTTTGGTCAATTCTGCCAAAAAGGATCTGAAAGCAATCAAAGCAATGTATTATCCGAGGATTTCTGCTTTTTATAATTATTCCACCTTTTTCACTTCGCTGGATAATCGATCACTTCAGGAGCAATTATTTAATGTCTATCCTCAGAATGCGTTAGGCTTGAATCTGACCATTCCAATCTTTAATAATTTCCAAAATCGACTAGATGTAAGCAGGGGAAGAGTGGCCTATAAAAATCAGGAACTTCAAAAAGCGGCGATCGACCGAAAGATTTATCAAGATGTGCGTTTGGCATATCAGAACTATCAAGCGGCGGTTCGAAAGGAAGCAAATACAGGGGTGCAAGTCATGGCAGCCAAGGAGGCTCAACTGGCGATTTCAGAGCGCTTCCGTTTAGGAATATCTAATTTCGTGGAATTGGCCACAGCCAATCAGCGGTTAGTTGCAGCTCAGGCCGATCAGGCACAATCTGTTTATACCTTGTTTTTCCAGGAAGTATTGATGAAGCACGCCTTGGGAACCTTGGAAGTGATGGAATAGTGTTCTGTGATTTTGGTTTTGAAGGGTTGTGATTGAAATTCAAAAGGATGGTATTTTTTAAGAAGATATCGTGCCTCTGTTGCTGTCACTAATTCGAAATTCGACATTCAGCATTCATCATTTTAAATTTATTCTCCTTTTAATAAGCCTCTGATTCCTTTACATATGGCAGATAGGTCCGAGGTGAAAAATTAACTATCACCCGTTTTGGCGAACCCTTATTTTCTAGATTGACGTTCATTCGGCCAAAACCCGGAAACGAAATAAATTATTCCGGTCTACCCATATATTGTCCCTACAGGACAATTTGGATGATTCCATTAAATGATAAGGCGAAAGACTTTTCGCCCCTATAGCCGCTATGTCCTCTATGTGACTCCTATGTGGTAAAAAATAATATCCAATCGTTTTGGCGAACCCTTATTTTCTTGATTGGCGTCCATTCGGCCAAAACCCGGAAACGAAATAAATTATTCCGGTCTACCCATATAGTGTCCCTACAGGACAATTTGGATAATTCCTTTAATAATATGGCGAAAGAATTTTCGCCCCTATAGCCGCTATGTCCTCTATGTGACTCCTATGTGGTAAAATAACATCCAATCGTTTTGGCGAACCCTTATTTTCTTGATTGGCGTCCATTCGGCCAAAACCCGGAAACGAAATAAATTATTCTGGTCTACCCATATATTGTCCCTACAGGACAATTTGGATGTTCCAAGAAACTTGGTTCTACAATCAAAATGCACCTATGGTGCTGTCAATAATTCGACATTGGAAATTTAGCACTCATCATTTTAAATTTATTTTTATTTGAGATGCCTCTAATTCCTTTACCTACGGATGACAGGCACAAGGTGAAATAACTATTTGAGGCCTCTACGCATCGTTTGTGATCCTAGTGGTAAAAAAAAA
>JBBQDY010000421.1:0-3065 GCA_038320155.1 Cytophagales bacterium | reverse complement strand
GCTTGGGAAACAGCACCTTTAGGCCGGTGAGGCGGATCCCCGTCAAAAATCTCTGCTACAGTTCCTACACCATATTGAGTCATGACACCATCAAATCCTTTGATAATTTTCTTAATAAAATTATCAGCAGATTTACCGTGTAGCTTGATGTATCCTTCAACAAAATGGCCCATTGGCCAAACCCAAACTGTGCCATTGTGGTAAGCATTATCCCGGCTGATCTGATCTCCAAAATAATAGCCTTTGTAAGCATGGTCATCTGGAGCAAGTGACCGAAGGCCGCGAGTAGTCAAAAGTTTTGATTTTACTGTTTCAAGAATTTGATCGTTTTGATTTTCACTAAGCATGGTATAAGGCAATGAAGTTGCGAAAACCATATTCGGTCGGATCGCCCAATCTTTTTCCTCTCCATTGACAAGATCAGCCAGATAGCCATAGTCAATCGACCAAAACTCCTTTTCAAATGAATTCCGCACTTTGGTAGCTAATACCATAATTTCTTCATCTCCAGTAAGTTCGTGATAAAAGCAAAGTGCATTATACCATAGTGCTTGAATCTCCACCGGACAACCGATTCGCGGAGTGACAGGTCCATCTGGGGTAACTGCATCCATCCAAGTCAATGCAATTCCCTCCACCCCTCCATATACCAGCCCGTCAGGCTGAACATGTATGTTGAAATCTGTACCAGCTATGTAACCGTCAATGATCCCTTTCAACTTATTTAAGTATCGGTCCTTTATCGTTTTCGTATCGCTAGTATAAAAAATGTATTGCTGGAGTGACCAAAAAAACCAAAGTGGTGCATCAATCGAGTTCATGTTGGTCATGACACCACTTCCGACATTTGGGAAAAGTGGCCCAGTCAATTCATTAGACATGGTATCCATAATCGCAAGGAAAGTCTTAGTATCTCCTTTGGTCAAGGTCAATCCCGGCGCAGCTACAAATGTATCTCGACCCCACCAGCCAAACCAAGGGTAGCCAGCAATGATCCGGGTTTTTCCGTCTCGATTTCTGATGAACTGTCCTGCAGAATTCTTAAGACAATTTTCGAAATTATTTCTAGGGATTCTTCGAGCAATCTCTTTTTCAAAGGCATTCGTTCTTGTTTTAGGATCTGCTTCGGTAAGACCTGCAGAAAAAATCACTGATTCTCCTTTTTCAATATCAAATTCGAAATAACCAGGCACATAAAGATCCTCTTGGTATTCATATCCACGCTCTCGCTCAATGATGTACTCCACATTATAATACCAATCTGGCGCGGGAACAAATTCGCCTTTTTTCGAAATTTGAAGATAAAGCGGGTCGTACTGAGGATACAAGTGGAAAGAAGCGCCGTTTGGCACTTTCTTGAACTTCTGATTGATCTCAGTATTGGCTTTCATCAGGTTGTGATACCCTCTGAATGCCAAGAAAGGTGAAATCCTCATTTTAGTGGGAGAGTGGGCTTCCAATAAAGTGTAGCGAATCATTACCCGATCACGATTAGTGTCTAGTATCAATTCCTTTTGAAGAAGTACTCCACCCACCCGATAGGTGAGTTTCGGGATTGGCTCTGAATCAAAATCCTCTAAGTATTTATGCCCTCTTGGAGAATAATTCCCTGGGAATTTGCTGATGCCTAGATTGAAACTTGCGCCATGTTGAATTACAGTTTCGTGGACTGTAGATAGCATCACATGGCTTTGGGAATCGATCTGTGGCTGTGGCACAACCAAGAGACCATGGTATTTTCGGGTATTGCAGCCGATAATGGTGGTGCTGGTGTAAGTGCCTGATTGATTTGACCTGATAATCTCCCGATCAAGGGAATAATTCAGGTTAACCAATTGTGTCTTATCGAAATGAATATAACTCATAGTAGAAAATTCTAAGAATCTAAAAATAGAGTTTTGATACGATAAGAAAAATGAAATGACAAAAAATAAAGGTTATGTCTCCATAACCTTATCTTATTTTAAGAATGAATTGGTTCATTCTGCAATTCTTCGAAATTTTTCAGCGATTCTTCAAATTTCCTTAGGTAGTTTTTCGCTTGACTGATGTTGATTGGCTTTACCACCGGAAATTTCGGTGAGCTTTTGAATAAAGTAAACATCTGAAATTGGTTTAATTTTCTCTGTTTTGGTCAAATGTTGTGCCAAAGCAGCTCTATTAAAAGGAAAGCCCCTCAATCTGAGGGGCTTTGGGTGAAAGACCGGGTTCGAACCGGCGACCTCCGGATCCACAAACCGGCGCTCTAACCAACTGAGCTACAATCACCATGTTATTCTTGCCAGAGGATGTTTTCCTCTAACGGTTGGCAAAAGTAGTGATTAACCTTTTTTGCTACAAGCAAGGATTTAATTTTTTATTAAAAATTTCATTCGATGTCCTTTTTGGCTTTCGTCAAATTGTCCGTTATCAAAGGCTAAATGGCCGGAAACGATCGTATGGGTTATTTTAGATTTGAAAGTGTGCCCTTCAAAAGGAGACCAACCGCACTTAGCTAAAATATTTTCTTTAGATACTGTCCATTGAGAATGCAAATCGACCAATACTAAGTCAGCAAAATAGCCTTCACGGATATATCCTCTTTCTTTGATTCGGAAAAGCTTTGCGACATTGTGACACATTTTCTCTGCGATTTTTTCCAAACTGATTTTGCCAGCATGATGAAAGTCCAGCATTGCAACCAAACTATGTTGGTTTAGCGGGCCGCCAGAAGGAGCTTTGGTATAGATTTGGGCCTTTTCATCTAAAGTGTGGGGTGCATGGTCGGTTGCGATCACGTCGATTTTATCCTCAAGCACGGCTTGGAGAATAGCATCTCGGTCTTTTATAGTTTTTATTGCAGGATTCCATTTGATCAAATTGCCTTTTTCGGCATAATCCTCTTCTGAAAACCACATATGGTGAATGCATGCTTCGGCGGTGATGTGTTTCTCTTCCAGAGGAATCGTATTGTCAAAAAGTTCGATTTCTTTGGCCGTACTGATGTGCAGGATGTGCAAACGCGTTCCATATTTCTTCGCCATGGCCACTGCTCGGCTCGATGCGTCATAACATGCCTCAACTGA
>JBBQDY010000420.1:0-3073 GCA_038320155.1 Cytophagales bacterium | reverse complement strand
TTCTTCGAGCGAATCAAAAACCAATTCCATGGGAATCCCATAGTTTTTGGTGAGTCGCTCGGCTAATGCTCGATTGGGCTCGGCGATTCCCACAATCTCAATATCTGCCCGCTTATTTGCTTCCAAAATCCAACCCACATGCCCGTGAGTCAGTCCAGCTACCCCGACTTTGAGTACTTCTTGGGCAGCGGAAATTTTCTGATATCCAGAAAAGAGAATCAGTAGAAATAGTAGTTTGAGTTTCATTATATATAGTTATTTTTTTGAAGGGGCACGATCTCGGATGATCCGCATTTGACCACCGTGATTGGATTCATGTTCCATCACATGAAACCATTTCCAATAGGTATTTACGTCATTCCCTGGTGTGGACCAAGTGGGATCAATTTTCATCAGCCAATTGTCGTCTTTTTCTTTGAGTTTTTCAAGTGTTTCAGCCCTGACATCTCCAATCATTTTTAAGTAATAATCTGCTGTCTTACCTTTTAGCTTTTCTCTACCCTCGTCACCCAATCGCATGGCAGCACCCCAAACAGCATCCTCTTCGGGTGAAAATTTTTCTCGACCTTCAAAGGTGTTGATTTGATAAAACTTATCAGTTGCGCCTAAATGCATGATCATCGCGCCAATGGAATTGGCATTCTCATTAAAAAAGGTAGTCTAAGTCTTCTACGTTAAGATCCTTCACGGTAAAGACGATCGTCTGACGCATATAGGCCATCATGGAGACCAAGCCTCCGATCTGAGGTGTATATCCCTTTCGTGGACCAATAAACATAAAGTCTTCACTGGCTAATAAAGGAGCTGCATTTACAGTTTGTGCCAAGGATCCTATTCCCGCTACTCCGGCTGAAACTGCTATCCCTTTCTTTAAAAATTCTCGGCGCTGGTTGGTGGTTGATTGATTTTCCATAAATAAAAATATAGAGGTTAGCGAATTTGGATTTTTTGATTTTAGAATTTGGGGAAATTCAAAGCTGGATCAAAGTATTTTAGAATTATTATACCTATAAAGCACGCTAATTTCAATTCTAATATGAAGAAGCTTGCGTCCAAAAGTTCTTAAATTGATCTATACATCAAACCCAATTACTATGACAAAGGCATCAAAGACATCATTAGCCGTCCTAGCCATCTTACTTTTGTTTTCTGCTTGTGCTGAAGTCTCAACTATCGAGAACTGTGTGACTGCCGAACCTGCTGGTTTTTTCTTTGGCCTCTGGCATGGGGTAATTGCTCCGATCAGCTTTGTGCTCTCTGTTTTCTTTGACGACATTGCAATGTATGCAGTCAATAACTCCGGAGGCTGGTATGATTTCGGATTTGTAATCGGGGCAGGGATTCTTTTTGGTGGTGGAGGAAAAGCGAGTAAAAGGAGATGAGGTAGGAATTAGGAGATTAGATATTAAGAGAATTTGAGACTGATTTCGGATCTGTGATTTCGGATTTTTGAAGGAAAGTCGGATCAAAGTCCCCCTTGAAAATGGATTGTTTTTTTGGAATTGGATTTTGGATAGAGGGGGTAGCGGGATTTTTTATCAAACTGGATTAATAGCAGATAATCCTTAAATTTCATTTCCTTTTTTTACCCAAACCCACTAATATGAATCTCAAACCCTTAGCCTTTTTGGCAATACCAGCATTACTTTTTGCTTGTACTGAAACTAAAAAAGATGCCTATGTCTTTCAGGTTTCTGACTTGGAGCCTCATATCATTACCCTCGCATCAGATGAATTTGAAGGTAGAATGCCTTTTTCCGCAGGAGAAACAAAAACGATCAACTACTTGGAGTCTGAATTCAAAACAATGGGTTTAGAGCCGGGAAATGGGGATTCCTACTTTCAGGATGTTCCGTTGGTTTCCATAAACAGTACCGCTGCTGCCGAAATGACGATCAAGTCTGCGAAAGAATCTATTACGATTGAGGGCTTAAAGGATTATGTGATCTGGACCCAGCGGACGGATTCTACTGTGAGTTTTGAAGATGCGGAGATCGTTTTTGCAGGCTTCGGAATTGTAGCTCCAGAATATGGTTGGGATGACTATAAAAATGTAGACGTCAAGGGCAAGATTGTGATGGTGTTGGTCAATGATCCTGGATTTGGAACTGAAGATGAAGCATTTTTCAAAGGAAATACGATGACCTATTACGGGCGCTGGACTTATAAATATGAGGA
The DNA here is from genome assembly GCA_038320155.1 of Cytophagales bacterium. GTDB lineage: Bacteria > Bacteroidota > Bacteroidia > Cytophagales > Cyclobacteriaceae > Algoriphagus. The sequence goes on along the minus strand of JBBQDY010000420.1, from coordinate 895 downwards.
GGCAATTCGTCAAGGAGCATTGGGGGTTTTGATTGTGCATAATACAATACCAGCTGGTTATGGTTTTAATGTCGTACAGAATCGCTGGAATGCACAGCAACTTTACCTAGACGAACGCGGAACCAACAATTATAAACTGGCTTTTGAAGGCTGGGTGACATTGCCTACGGCGAATAAAATGTTTGAAATGGCTGGGTTGAATGAGCGAGAAATGCTGGCAAAAGCCCGAAAAGCTGAATTTCAAGCCGTAGCAATGGATTTGAAGGCAAGTTCTTCCTTAACGGTAGCTGCAAAGTACGATATCTCCAAAAATGTGATTGCTAAAGTGACCGGCTCCACAAAACCGGATGAATTCATAATTTATTCTGCCCACTGGGATCACTTGGGAATCGGCAAGCCGGATGAGACTGGCGATTCGATTTATAATGGAGCCTTGGATAATGCCACTGGAACTGCGGCTTTACTTGCTTTGGCGAAAGCTTTCAGCGCTGAAGAAAAGCCTGAGCGAACCGTTATTTTCCTCGCAGTAACCGCAGAGGAGCAGGGACTTTGGGGTTCGCTTTATTATGCCTTGAATCCGATTTATCCAAAGGAGCAGACGGTTGCTAATATCAATATGGACGGAATCAATCCTTATGGAAAGATGAATGATGTCTCTATTATAGGAGTAGGACAAAGCGATATGGAGGATTTGCTCAACGTAGAATTGGAAAAAACAGGTCGTTATTCAGCGCCAGACCCAACTCCAACTGCCGGCTATTACTTCCGATCTGACCACTTTAGCTTCGCAAAAGTTGGAATCCCCGCCCTATATATCGGAACTGGAATTGATCATTTTGAGAAAGGAAAAGAATATGGAAAGCAACTTGAAGATGAGTATGTGCAGAAATACTAT
>JBBQDY010000419.1:0-3086 GCA_038320155.1 Cytophagales bacterium | reverse complement strand
AATGATGGCTTAAATCCTGGCGGGCAATTCCCAATCAGTTCAGGAGGCCCTGGAACAAACCGAGTCACAGATCCGAATCTGCCAGGTTATCGAAAGGTATTTCTGGATCTTCAGCCCAAACCCGACGGAACTGGATATTTTATTACTTTACAAATGCTCGTCACTACTTCGCCTGGCCAGCCTAGGATGGTCACTATTTTTGATCGGCCTTATGATTTTCCAGCACCTAAAAATCTTAAAATCGGATTTGCAGCTTCCACAGGAGGGTTCACTAATTTCCATGAAATAAAAAATCTATTAGTGGAGGTTTCCAATGATGAAGCTTTGGAAGATCCAAAAGGGGTAGATTTTGATGAAATTGCTTCCTGTGAAGGTCAGGAAAACACCTATTTTATCACTGACGAGGAAGTGATTTTACCAAATGAAAATAGTGTGATTCGTTGTTTGCAGTTTTATGCCTCCTTGGAAGATATCGGAGATGAATCTGAGAATGTATGCTCTCAGGCGAAATGTAGAGAGGAAAATCGGGTTTTGGCAGTTCCTCAAGGTACATTTCGAGCAGGTGATGATGGAGGTGATTTTACTTTTTTTCCTAATCCTGGATTTACTGATCAACAGGTAACTGTTTATTATACCTTGACAGATACCTACGGGAAAAGCTCCTCGGGAAATTCAATGACTTTGACTATTCAGGAATCGCCCGAACCAATTAATCTTAGTGTTTCGGGGAATCAAGACGCTCAAATTGAGGAAATACGACTTTGCAGAGGCGAATCGGTGTCCTTAACTGGATTCGGTGATGAAGCTTATTTCCGTTTTGAATGGTTTCAAAATGGTGAGTTATTGGATGGGGCAGATCAAAATACCTACACTGTCACTGAATCTGGCGAATATCAGATTCTAGGATATAATCGAAAAAATTGTCCTGCCGAGTCCAACATTGTCATAGTTGACTACCCAGAATTGCCACCATTTATTATTTCAAATCCTACTGTGGGCTGTATTCCGGGTCAATCAGTAGATGTCACGACTTCCATTTCAGGTTTTGACTTGATTTCTTTTGATTACTTATTAAAGGGACAAGGGAAGGAATATAGAAATGAGGCATTGACCGGCGTAAACGTATCAGGCGCCTTTGAGCTGTTTGTGAAATTCAAAGACTTGGAATGTTTTGAAGACCCACTACGGTTGGAGGTCGTAATTCTTGACCAACCGCTGGAGGCAAATTTTGACTTCGTGGTAGAAGGGACAGATATCAAAGGCGATGACCAGGGAGGAATATTTCCAGATGATCCGATCCAGTTTATGGATATTTCAGATTCCAGAGCAGTCAAATGGGAATGGGATTTTGGAGATGGCGCCACTTCCAGTGAAAAAAATCCAGTTCATGTTTTTGGCAAAAAAGGACAATTTGAAGTCGAATTGACAATAATTGATAAATATGGCTGCACCGAAATTATCACTAAAGTTGTATCAATCACCAGAAGTTATCGAGTCATGTTCCCCACTGGATTTACTCCTTTGGATGCCTTAAATAAAACTTTTGTGCCAAAATTTAAAGGAATCACTAATCTGGAGTTTATGATTTTCAACTCTTGGGGTCAACTAATTTATCGTACAGATGAGCTAACTACTGAAGGTTGGGATGGCAAACTCAACGGTGAATTGCTTGATTCAGGATTTTACTTTTTCAAATTCAATGGAGTTGCCATAGATGGAGAGAAAGTGGTGGAAGAGGGGAAATTTAAATTGATCAGGTAATGCTTCGAATAGTTTTGCTCACCATACTTTCTTTTGTTGGAACGGCCTTGTTTGGTCAAGATGTCCAGTATTCTCAATTCTACGCAAACCCACTTTACTTAAATCCTGCATTTTCAGGAGCGACAGGACTTACGCGGGTTGGTGCAAACTTTCGAACCCAATGGCCATCACTCGATCAAAGCTTCGTAGCTTATTCTACCTATATAGACCATTTCTCAGAGCAGTACAATTCTGGCTTTGGTGTATTGATCAGCGGTGCAAAAGAGTCATTCACACAAAGTGAGTCGTTTGATCTTGGATTGGTTTATAGCTATCGGCTTAGACTAGGGGAGAAAAGTTTCCTTAATGCCGGAGCTCAGGCTAGTTTCATATCACGAGATGCACTCTTTGGAGATGTGATCTTAGGGACTCAATTGGATATTAATCGAGGGACGATTATCGGCGAACCAGGTGAAGGCTTTGAGGGAGAGGCAAAGCAATCGGCTTTTGATCTTGGATCGGGGTTACTTTTTTACAATGAGAAAGTTTGGCTAGGGCTTTCAGCTTTTCATTTATTGACGCCACAAATCAGTTACCTTATAGTGGATGGGAATCAGCTTCCGATCAAATACTCTGCTCATGGGGGGATCAGGTTTGATTTAGCTCCTGGAGATATCAATGACTTTTTCAATAATACCAATCAAGAGCGATCTGTTGCTTTGGCTTTTAATTATAAGGCCCAGGGTCAATTTTCTCAATTGGATTTTGGAGCGGAGTTTTTCTTTGAGCCTTTAGTGCTTGGTTTGTGGTACAGAGGTTTCCCTACCAAATATTCTTTACCGAATAATGAGTCAATAATTGCTCTGCTAGGCATAAGTTTAGAGTCAGGTTTAGAAATCGGTTACAGCTTCGACTTCACAGTTTCTAAGTTTGGCCAACGAAGCACAGGTGGGGCTCATGAAATATCCCTTCGCTATGTTTTTTCATCCAAAGACCCTCGTAAAAAGTACTATAACCCCCTTCCAAGCTTTCGATATTAAGGCGGAATGAGAATAATCAAAATATTATATTACAGTTTTGTTAATTCCCAGCAGAATTCATTTTGAATCCTCTTAACCTATTATAGAATTGAGAGATTATTTGGGGAAAATTTTTCTCCTTATCGGTCAATGGTTTAGCAGTCTTTTATGAGAAAGATTTTGATCCCCCTTGCCAGAAGAAATAAAAGGGAGATATTTGCACTCCCAAACGATACGAACGGTATCGGGGAAAGAATAACAGGAGGTAGAGAGAGTGAAAGGTAGGAGAAGAGGAGTTTGAAAAGCGGAAAGATTTATTTAAAGAAT
>JBBQDY010000418.1:0-3095 GCA_038320155.1 Cytophagales bacterium | reverse complement strand
ATCATTGGCTAGTGTTAAGTCAATATATCAGCCTTCGCCATCATTGAGGGCACTTTTTAAAAATGATTAGTTGGAATTATCTTGAATTTCCATGGCTACTTGGGGAGTAGCAGCTTGTTGCAATTTCATCAACGCGATTTGGACCGGAGCACTATCCCAATATCCATGAGCTTTAACGATTTTACCATCTACGAATTGGGATGAAATATGAATAGGCATTTCAAAGGATTCTCCAGAGGCGGCAATTGTCCCTTTCCAAATACCCCAATAGTTCACCCAAGTTTCACCGTCATCATCTAAAACCATTTCCAAAAAGTCCCGATCCCGATCAAAGGAATAGCTGGATAACGGTTCAATACTTAATTTTTGTCCGGCTATAATTTCCTGGATTGAAGCGGGCTTGCTTTCAGGTGTATTAAAGAAAATAGTAGCGCCTTTTGCATAATTAGCCTCATAGGCATCCCACTCTCCTTTTACATAATTTCCAATAATGGACTTGACAGTTTCGATTTCCGTAGACTGTTGCGTGTAGCGTGTTTTTGTGTTGCATCCAAATAACATTGGCAGGAATGCAACGATTAAGAATTTTTTCATAGTCATGGGCTTTTGAATGGTGGAAATATTTAAATAGAATTCTTAACTCATAATTTGGATTTTATTCAGCAAACCTAAAAATGGCTTTGTACCAAAGCGCTTGGATAGTTCCCTAGCTATAGAATATTCTTCCCAAAGGATATTTTATATATAAAAAATTGATTTTCAAATCTTTCTATTCCTTACATTTCGAAATGAAAAATATTTTTTTATTGCTCTATTTTTTGACACCCGCCTTGGGATTTGCGCAGATTGAAGCTAGGAATGGATTTTTCCAATATCAGGAAGTCTTTGTGGAAACTGATGATTTTGGATCCGAATATCTCGAATTACTTGAAAGCACTCTTTCTTCGATACCAAAAGAGTCAACGCTAAGATTACAAATTATCAATGACCTTGGATACCACTATCATACCCGGAATCTGCATAAAGCACTTGGTATCGTTGAGGCAGGCTTGAAAGAAGCCTCGGACCGAGGAGATTTCTATTGGAAGGGCAGACTGATGGTATCTCAAGGTGCAATTTTACTTCGAATGGAAGAACTTGAACAGGCGGAAGCTGTGCTCAACGAAGCAACGCAGCTTATTCCAGAGAAGGAGACTTGGTTGCTTTTGACTAATCTAGGCTACGTGTATGAGCGCAAAGGAAATCTTGCTGAGGCATTTGCTTATGCCTCTAAAACCCTCGAAATCGGAGAAAAATATGGAGATGAAAAGGCCATAGCCATGGCCTACTCCGACATGAGTAATCTCTTCTGGAAGCAAGAAAAATTTGAATCTGCACTGAATTATGGATTGAAATCACTTCAAAGTTTTGAAAAAAGAGGTTTGAATGATTTGGATTATGATTTTACATTGCATCTGGTCGGACAATATCTCGTTGATCTACAGCGCCCTAAAGAGGCAATTCACTACTTTGAGCAGTCCGTAGGATTAGGGGAACGTTATGGATTTTACAACAATCTAAGTGACACTTACATCGCACTTTCCAATCTTCTCACCCAACTGGGAAACCATCCTGAGGCCAAAAAATCAGGTCTAGAAGCCCTACGATATGCCGAATTGTTGGAGAATGACTTTATGATCATGAGGTCCTATCTGTCTTTGGGAAAGGTAAGTAGTGCTTCAGGAGATTATTTGGAAGCTTCCAACTACCTAGAGACAAGTATTGCAAAAGTTCACGCCGATTTTGGAGATAAATTTCACCTGAGCTTGGTCTACGAGGAACTGAGCAAAGCCTATGAAGGAGCTGGAGATTTTGAGAAAGCACTGTTGACTTCACGGAAATCTGATGAACTCCGTAAGGACGTTTTCACTGCAGATGCCGAAGATCGGGTAGCAGTACTTCAGACTCAGATGGAAGTCGCTCAAAAAGAGAATACCATTATACTTCAGGAAGCTCAATTGGGACGACAGCGGATTCTACAGATTTTCTACCTTACCCTAGCGGGTGTATTAGTGATTATTCTATTTATTCTGTATCGGGTTTTCCTTCGAAAAAGGAAATACAGCAGACTTTTAGAAAAGAAGAATAAGGAGAAAGAGTTTCTGCTAAAAGAAATTCATCACCGAGTCAAAAATAATCTGGAAACAATCTCCAGCCTCCTTAGTCTTCAGATTGCAAAGCTCGACAATCCCGATTTTCAGCAAATCATGGAAGAAACCTACACCAGAGTACAGAGTATTGGTATGATCCACTTGCAGTTGTATAAAGAAGATAACTTTAAAGAAGTAGCCATGAAAGAATTTTTTGAAGGCTTGGGAAGATTCATCTTGGACACTTTTGATGCTAGGGATCGAATTGATTTTATCATCAATATGGAACCTCTTGAATTAGACGTAGACTTGGCAATTCCCATTGGACTGATTGTGAATGAATTGATCACTAATTCGCTGAAATATGCATTTCCGGATCAGGATAAAGGAATGATTCGTATCAACTTATATGAAAAAGCAGATCGGCTTATTCTGGAGGTTTCAGACAACGGAATCGGCATGATGGAAAATGGCTCAGCCAAAGGGACTGGATTTGGAAGGGAATTGATCAGCCTACTTACCCGTCAATTAGATGGGAAAATGACCCTTATCAATTCATCTGGGACGGTATTTTCATTTGAGTTTTCACTAAACAATGCAGCATGAATCCAACCCGAATCCTTATCGTAGAAGATGATATGATTATCGCTGCAAATATCAGCCTGCAGCTAAGCAAGCTTGGCTATGAGGTCACCGGAATAGAAACCAAAGCCGAGGAAGCAATACACCATGCCTTGGAGACCAAACCTGATCTCATCTTGATGGATGTGCAGTTAAAAGGAAAATCCACCGGAATTGATGTTGCTAATGCTATTCATAAAGTATTGGATATCCCAATCATCTACCTGACGGCTAACGAAGATGACGCCACTTTCCAAAAAGCAAAAGAAACTCATCCATTTGCATTTATTTCCAAACCATTTACCAAACAAAATCTCGAAAGAACGATCGCCTTGGTGGAGGAAA
>JBBQDY010000417.1:0-3104 GCA_038320155.1 Cytophagales bacterium | reverse complement strand
ACTCGGTAGCTGCCACCTGTTTTTGTAAAATAACGATTGAGCCGCGCTTCTGAAATGGTTTGCACATCAGCCTCAGTATATAGGCCTTTACGTGCTTTATTGATGGCAATTTCAGAGACATCAGAAGCAAAAATTTTAATTGTTTGACCGGATGGTTTTTTTTCTAAAAATTCATGCAGGCAAATAGCGAAGGAATATGCTTCCTCACCAGTGGCGCATCCTGCAATCCACAAGCGGATGGCCTCTTCAGCTGGTTTGTTTTTAAGAAGGGCTGGAAATACGTTTTCAGTTAAGGTCTCAAAAGTTTCTGGATCTCGAAAGAAAGAAGTCACAGAAATAAGCATATCCTGGAACAGCTGCTCCTGTTCAGCCTGGTCGCTTCGCAAAAATTTTAAATAATCTGCGAGATCTCCTCTTTTGTGTAAAGCCATTCTGCGGCCAATGCGCCTGTGTACGGTACTTTGCTTATAATGAATAAAGTCAACTCCGCTGAACTGGTGTAGAACCTTGAGCATTTCCGTAAATACCAGCTCATCATTTCTAGGGAGTGGTTCCTCTTCCCCTATGACATGCGCAGCATGGTACGTGTGGTTTATCTTTAAGAGCTGCTCAGCAATTTTTTCGGCAGGCAAAACAAAATCCACAACTTGAGCATTAACGGCGCTTTGGGGCATATCGCCATAAGCCGCCGTCTCGTCCTGAGCAATGGTAATGCCCCCGTGTTCTTTGATCATTTTCAATCCGACGGTGCCGTCAGAGCCCGTGCCCGAAAGTACCACACCCACTGCCATGCTCTCCCAAACCACTGCAATGGAAGTAAAAAAAATATCAATTACTAAATTGGATTTTACATTTTCTCTGGGAGTAAGTTTGAGCACCCCGTCAACCGAAGTCAGAATCTTACCCTCAGGCATGACATAAATATGATTAGGCAATATCTTTACCTCATCGGCAACTTCCTCAATGGGAATTTTAGTAACGCGTGAAAGAATTTCTGTAAGGTTACTGTCATAGTTCGGATTGAGATGCTGCACTACTACATAGGCCATCCCTGAATCCAACGGTATAGTCTCGAGCATTTGCTTAAATGCTTCAAGACCTCCCGCTGATCCTCCAATACCCACAATGGGGAAGTTATGTGCAGTTGAGGACAGTTTGGGTTTCTCCTCGATTTGTCCAATTTCCGTAGCCATTTCTTACGTTTGTTCCGTTATTTTAGCATTTCAAACCTAGTAATTATAATAATATTTTTTTTAATCCAAAAGATCTTTTATGTTGTTGACCACTAACTTTTTAAGTTATTAATGATGAAAAAAGTATATTTTCATCGGTACTTTCGAAATTCCTTAATATTAGTTGTTTTAAGGGCTAATTCTTCTTCCGTGAGTCCGACCTCGATATATAATGGATCTTTCATTTTCATTTTGACTTACCCCAACTTTATTGACGAGTGACTTTTTACAGCGGTAATGATTTATCCTCTGCAGTTCCATCGCCACAGTTTTTGACATTTAACTGTTTCAAACTGTAGGCCAAAGGAGATAAATCCTGGTTGGATATAAGGTGCTGCTCATTGAAGTCCAAATTCCCAAAGGGATTCATGAATGGTTCGAATCTCCGAGCATCTTGTTCGGACCAGCCCACAAACCAGCTACGAGTTGTATTGAAAAATTCCCGAAGGATCAGGTCCGTCACTAAACCACAAAGCCATCACTGAGGCCATAAAAAAATGTAAGACCCATGCCAGTATCAAGAAATAAATCTTCAAGATTAAGTCGCTGATCTTCATTGGGTATAATCTATTCTTCCAAGAGATGGTTAGTGAAATCTTCAACCAATGTATTCATCTTATCAGAAGCGGCTCTGAGAATCTCAACCCAAGTTGTAAATAGTTCTGTATCCTTTTGCTCATATGCATCTGTTAACTCATCTGCAAGCAATGTAATATTTGAAATAGGTTGCTTTAAGTTGTGAGACAACTTATGGAGTAATGTCGAGTGTTCGGCATTTAATTGTTTCAATTCGTTCACAATAGCGATCCTTTTGCTTATATCAATGAGTGTGATCATTACTCCGTTGGTTCTTTTTTCTTTCTTAAATACGTAAGGCAAAATATTCATTTGAAACCATCTATCACCCAATGTCTGGATCTCCTTCTCCAGGTTATTACCGGTCTTTATAACTTCTTTTACATCTTCAACTAAGGCGGGATAGTTTATTTTGTCAGATACCTCTTGAATATTTTTGTTGATATCGTCAGTAGTCAAGTTAAATTGATCGATAGCTGGGAGCGTAAATTTCCTCAGTATAAGATTATCGTCTACATATAGTTGCGGAATAATGGTATTGGCAATGTAGTTTTCTAAGTCTACATTCAGCTCATCCAATTTGTTAGCTTTATCTTTTGGCGTTTGCTTTTCCATTTGTATCATAATTTAGGGTTTAAAAAAAACATTCCTTCAATAATAAATAAGCGGTGCAACTTACACACCAAATTTTGTCACCCGGAAAAGTGCCAAAATCTGGGGTTCAAAAACTGTCAGCTTTCTGATCAGATTTTGACGCTGGATTTCTATCAACCGCTATTGTTGTCTAGCTTGTATGTCTTTTGATATTTTCAATAAGTTCGTTTATAGTAAAAGGCTTTTCTATGTAGCCGTTTGCATTTACTTTTTTACAAATTTCCTTAATATCTGAATTGGCAGAAAACAGTAACACAGGAGGTTGTTTGATGTTTTCATTTTGCTTCAAAATCTCTATTGCTTTTTCGCCACCAATTTCAGGTATCCACAGGTCCATTAAAATAAGATCCGGCTGAATAGACTGCACATCCTCCAAAATATTTTGGCATGTCGTTAATGTTTCTACTTCAAAATCATACCTCGATAATATTGCTTTGCATAAAAGCAAAATTTCTTCATCATCATCGTAAATAAGGATTTTATCTTTCATATTGATTCAATTTCATTAGTCTATTCTTTAATGATTTATAAAGGTAAAGTGAGATAAAATACGCTTCCCACTTCAGGCTCACTCTCTACCCACATCATACCGCCGTGCCGTTCTATAATATTATTTGATATATACAATCCTATACCCAGCCC
>JBBQDY010000416.1:0-3113 GCA_038320155.1 Cytophagales bacterium | reverse complement strand
CCAGGACTGATTCGTCCTTTTTGCTCAATCGTAGCTTCCCGAATTGGAAGAGCTCCAGCTTCGGAAGAAAGGATCAAACGCTTGTCCTTAGTAATAAAATAGCGTAGTGGTCTCAGGCCATTTCGGTCCAAAGTTGCACCTACAGATTTGCCGTCAGTAAAAAGCAAAGCAGCAGGTCCATCCCAAGGTTCGACGAGTGAGGCGTGAAATTTATAGAAGGCCTTTCGGTGTCGGTCCATGACTTCGTTATCTTGCCACGCTTCCGGTACTAGCATCATCATTGCATGCGGGAGACTTCTTCCGCTGAGCGAAAGCAACTCCGCCATTGCATCCAAATTTGCTGAATCCGAATTCATTTTATTCGTGATCGGCATCAGCATTTGCAATTCATCGTCAGAGAAAAACTTTGATTTCATCAAGTTTTCCTTCGATTTCATTTTATTGAGATTGCCACGAATGGTATTGATTTCACCGTTATGAGAGAGGCAGCGGAAAGGCTGGGCAAGTCTCCAGTTCGGGAATGTATTGGTAGAAAATCGGGAGTGAATGATCGCAAAAGCAGACTCGATTTTTGGGTTTTGAAGGTCCTTAAAGAAAGGCAAAACCTGATCGGTCCGGAGTTGACCTTTATAAATCAAGGTCTGGCTGCTCAAACTGGCGAAATAAAAGGCCTGATTTACTCCAGAGATTTTGGTATTAATCTCAGAGGAAGAGAAGTTTCTAAGGATGTAAAGCTTTCGCTCTAAATCTATCCCAGTCAAGCCCTTCCTATGTTTTACAAAAAGTTGCTCAATATTTGGCATCACTTCAAGCGCTCCTGATCCAGGTATAGTCTCATCCACAGGCACTGTACGATAGCCGATCAGCTCAAAGTCGAGTTGATCAATAATCTGATTGAGGAGCTCCTTAGATTTTTTGAAAAGCTGTTTGTTCTTAGGAAAGAAGGTCATTCCCACGCCATATGATCCGGCTTCGGGAAGACTGATTTCAGTCCTTGCAGTGATATCTTTTAAGAATTGATGTGGTACTTGAATCAATACCCCGGCGCCATCTCCCGATTTTGGGTCGGATCCACGACCCCCACGGTGCTCCATATTGCTCAGCATGTAGAGCGCGTCGCTAATCGTCTCGTGTGAGGGCACTGCACTCAGGTCGACAACTGCACCAATACCGCAGGAGTCATGCTCAAACTCCGATCGATATAATCCTTCTTGCATTATTTTGGAATTTAATAGGTTCAATATTGCCAAAAAATACAAAAAAAATTTATCCTATTAAAATTAATGCAATAAAACTGGCCGATTGATGCCGTATTAATTATTTGAATTCAGTTTTTTAATTTTTCCGTAAAATAGGTTTTAGCTTTATTTTTCGGGCTTAAGCAAGTGAATTATGGACTTTTATAATAATTGGGTTTGAAAAATTCAAAAATCTGTTTCAATCCAAGAAATTTATTGGATTCTTGGTTTTTAAAAAATCTCGAAAGATTTCATATTATATTTTTTGATTAATTCCTTAGGCTGTTTGAAAAGTGAGCAATAGTAGAAAATCCCAAAGAATATTTGTCTCGTCAATGATTCCCCCAAATAAGAAAGATCAATCGGTATAAGAGCTGATTCCGTCCTTTTCCTGAGATTTCAAATGAACTTTCACTTTTTTGATTTTCCGTAAATCAACTGCTAGCACAGTGAATTCAAAATCTTCAAAGACGATTTTTGTCCCGTTTTTAGGCAGCTTGGAATTGAGTTCCAATAGCAGTCCTCCCAATGACTCACTTTCACCTTTGACCTCATCGAAAATCTGTATATCCAACTCTAGTCGTTTACAGAAATCATTGAGGGAAACCTTTCCTTCGAAAATGTAGGTGCTTTGGTCAATTTCTTGAAAAAAGAAATCGTCTCGATCATCGAATTCATCATTGATCTCTCCGATGATTTCTTCAATCAAATCCTCCAAAGTGACTAATCCGGATGTGCCGCCATATTCATCGACGACGATGGCCATGTGAACACGCTTTTGCTGAAAGTCTTTCAAAAGTGTATCCACTTTCTTATTCTCAGGGACAAAAAAACTCTTTCGAATCAGTTCTTTCCAAGCAAAATCCTCATCCTTTTCGATGAAGGGCAATAGGTCCTTAATGTAGAGTATGCCAAGAATATTGTCGATAGTCTCTTCATATACAGGGATTCTGGAATAGCCACTTTTATTGATGCGATCCATCAATTCATGAAAGTCCATCTCCACATCTATCGCAGAGATATCCATTCTGCTTTGCATCACTTGCTTCACTGTCAGCGTTCCAAAGTTTACGATTCCCCTTAAAATGTCTTTTTCTTCGGAGGGAGTATCTTCTGTACTTAGATCTAGGGCTTGATTTAGCTCGTTTACAGAAAGAGAATAGCCCTTTTTCTTAATTTTTCTTTCCAGCAGGTCGCTGAAAGTCATCAAGAAATAGGAGATCGGCTTAAGGATGATAGAAAAAAATGAAATAGAAGGCGCCATAATCAGGCTGAATTCGCGCTTTGCCTTATTGGCATATACTTTTGGAACGATCTCTCCAAAGAATACAATCGAGAAGGTAACGCCAATGGTCTGGACCAAAATAATTACGATTCCAGTTGCATTCATCCCGTAGATAGACCAGGCCACGAAGGTTGTCAAGGTGACAATACCAATATTAATCAGGTTGTTTAGAATAAGAATCGTGCTGAGAAGCTTTTTTGGAGAGTCAACCAGTTCGATTACTTTTTTGGCACTAGGACTAGAGGAATCTTCTAATTCTTCGAGGTCTTCATTGGATAGCGAGAAAAAAGCAACCTCAGAGCCAGAAACTAATGCAGAACAAATTAAAAGTAAAATAAAAATCAAGCCATTTAGAAACAGATAGCTTAAGGATGGGGTGCTTATTTGTGTTAGAAAATAAAGACTCGGGTAGGGATCGTCCATGAATAAACCGCAAAGGTTGATGCAAAATTAAAAAAATCCCCTGAAACTAATTCAGGGGACTCATATATTAAAACGGTAAATCATCATCGGCTCCATCGGCTTCCATCATCGGGGGGCTCGATGCGGGTGTTTGCGAGGTTGCTCTGGGTTGAGTATTTTGAGTATTT
>JBBQDY010000415.1:0-3114 GCA_038320155.1 Cytophagales bacterium | reverse complement strand
AAGCACATTCCACATAATGAGTTCATGGGTTTCTTTGATGACTTTGGCCTGTTGTCCGGTCATCTTACCATAAGGTGGGCGAAAAAGCTTGGGTTTTACATTCAAAGTTTCTGTTAGCATTTGATCACAAGCCTCGAAGTCTGTCAAGTAATCTTCCAATCTAGTTTTCCATCCATCCAAATGATGAAATGTATGATTCCCTACTCCATTTCCTTCAGAAAGCACTTCCATTGCCAGTAATGGACTTTTCTCCACATTTGCCCCCACCATGAAAAACGTGGCTTTCATTTCCCTTTTGGATAGTTCATTCAGTACATAATCCGTAACTCCCGGCACAGGGCCATCATCAAAAGTCAAATAGATCCTTTGCCCAATATCCGGTTTCTTCCAAATTCTGTTTGGAAAAAAGGATTGGATCAAAGTCGGAACCGAATGAAAAACCATACTAGCTGAATCGTAAACTGAGTAGCGTCAGATCGTCTTTGAGTGGTACCCCTTGTGAAAACAGATTGATTTCTTTGAGGAAATCTCGATGGAAATTAGCAGGATCGACACAAAAATTTGACTTAACAAACTCCTCAAAGCGCTCCTCCCCAAATTCCTCCTCAAGTTTATTCATCGCTTCAGTTAATCCATCGGTGTACAGGTGGATGGTGAATTTTTCCAGATTTTCCCGTTTTCCAATTTCCAAAAACGGAAGCTTCTCAAAAGCCCCAAGGATTGTAGTACCCGCTACCAGATTTTCGCTTTTCCGCTCATTTTCCCAGCAAAGGACTGGTGGATTGTGTCCTGCATTCACATAATGGAGTGTATTGGTTTTGCGATCCAAATAGCCAAGAAAAAAGGTGATAAAGCGCTCCCCCTTTGTATTTTCAAACAAAGTGTAATTGAGCTGATTGACTATCGTCTCCAAATCGGTATCGCTCCGGAGCAAAGTTCGAAGGGTAGCTTGAAAATTCGACATCAAGAGCGCCGCCGAAATACCTTTCCCTGAGACATCGGCAATGCAGAAATAAATTTGATCTTCTGATTTCTGAATCAAATCGTAATAGTCCCCACCTACCAAACTATGGGGAAAATAGGTTACCTCTGCCTTTAAAGAATCCGTGTAGGGAAGCTTTGCCGGGAAAAGCATCTGCTGCACCTGAGAGGCAATTTCAATCTCTCGATTGACCAATTGCTGAGAAAGCTGCTCGCGCGAAAAACGCTTGTTTTCCAGTGCCACTACCAAAATATTGGTGATCGCTTCGGTAAAGTCTAAGTCCAATTCCAATTCAGGATCTTTCCTCCGTAGGAAAAGAATCGCAAGCATCTGTTTTTTATGATAAACAGGCAGATAGGTTTCCAGCTCATTGAAAGAGTATTCGGGACTTATCATTAATTTGAGTTCACCGGTGGACTGTTTGTCCAATACCTTCCCCTCTGGAATTAGATTAGGGACCATCCCTTTGACCCCATGGGAAATTTTATTTTCAAATACACCTTTTTTAGCCACATACAAAATCAGCGATTTGATATTCAAATGAACCAAGCAAGTGAATTTAAATATATTCAAAAGCACTCCCTCCGACTGATTTTCGTTGATTGCCTGAGTGATTTCAAGGAGGGCTTTCAGCTCCAGCTCTTTTCGCTGGTATTTATTTTTTTCTGTTCGCAAAATCAAATTGTGTTATGAACCATTAACCCTTTTTTTGTTGCCAAGTAAAAAAGTGAATCGCCTTCTTCCATGAAATTTACTTCACCAAATATTTCTTCATCCGGTGATCGCAGGCATTTGACAAGCCCTTGATCATGAAGGGACTTCAGCCCATCGAGGATTTTTTCGTCCCCCCAGTTTAAGGTTCCTTTGAGGTAAGAGTAGTGCTGGACAAAGTACAATTCGTCCAATAATTCAAATTCGGTCTCGCTCATTTTCAAGATTTATTGGCTAAAATAACACTTCTACCATTGCTCCTGCCCTTCCAGCTAAACTTTCCTCTCAAAGCAGCAAAGCCCACAATCAAAACAAATATCGGATGAATGAAAGAGGTGACAATAAAATTAATCGGTTTCTGGCGAATGAGATAGGTTTTCAATGGCTGTGCTAGTGCATATTGTTCTGCAAAAATCTTTACTATCCAAACCATCAAGAAACCAATCATTCCAAAGACGCCTTGGAAAAGGAGCAGAAATGAAGCTACCCAAACAAGTTGAATCATAAATGAGAATATCGCAGAAAAGGAGTGCGTGATAGCTTGATGAGCGCGCCATTTGGAGGCCCAACGCATTCGCTGCTGGACTAATCCTGACCAGTTTTTTTGAGATTCGGTATAAACCAAAGCCTCCGGCTGCTTGACATACACACAGCTTCCGTCAGGAAATTTTCCTGCAATTTTCTTGAGTAAAAACTCATCATCCCCGGAAGGGTGGTCTAGATTCCCCTCGTATCCATTTACTGCTTCAAACGCCGATTTGCGATAAGCCATATTGGCGGCGCTGCACATTAACGGATTTGATTTTGAGAAAAAGTAATTGGTTACCAAAAGGATGCTTCCCCATTCTATTTGTTGAAAACCGGAAAAAAAAGAAATTCCGCTTGAAGAAATAACTGGTCCGGCTACAAGTTGGACAGACTCTGATTCGAAAGGCTTGGTAATGCTTTCCACCCAATTTTCCTTGAATCTACAGTCCGCATCTGAGCAGCAAATAATTTCGCCTGAAGCAATTGAAACCCCGAGAGAAAGCGCCTCCTTTTTCCCAAAACCCTTATTTTTCAAAACCGTGATATTTGCTAAACCCTGAAATGCATTCTCCAAAAACTCCCCTGAACCATCTTCACTGTGATCGTCAACTAAGATCACTTCGTGAATAGATGATTGAAGCTTTTGAATCTCAATTACCAAGGAGGGTAAGTTTTCGATTTCATTTCGAAAGGGAATTAGAAGGGAAACTTTAAAAGCATTTTTTGTAAAAGGTGCTTTGAAATCATCAAGAGTCCATGTACGGCTAAGCAGCCAGAGTAAAATGAGGTAGCAGGTGGACCAGATCAGGTAAAAACTTAGCATGTTTTGGGCTAACTTGCAGGGGTGAGCAAAGAACAAGAAAAAGAATCAAAGGAAAAAATCATCCTTGGGA
>JBBQDY010000414.1:0-3132 GCA_038320155.1 Cytophagales bacterium | reverse complement strand
AACCCTCCAAATCATCTTGTTTCTACTTTTTCAACAGATTTTATCTTTCATAAAAAGGAAAATAATTCTTCATTTGATTGGAATAAAAGTCAAATTATAGCCTGTACAACTCTTGATCAGCTTATTGCAGAATATGGGATTCCTGATTTCTGCAAAATTGATGTTGAAGGCTTTGAAAAGTTCGTGATTGAAGGTTTAAACCAAAAAATAGGAATACTGTCATTTGAACTTAATTACCCTCAATTCTTGGATGACACAAAAGATATTATTTCAAAGCTGGACTCACTTGGATATAATGAATTCAATTTCTCATATGGGGAATCTCTGGAATTTGTTTCTAGTCTTTGGATGAGTTCAAATGATGTAATTCGATATTTAGATCAACTCGGAGATTCCTCCTTTAAAAGTTTTTATGGAGATATTTATGCAAAGTAAGAGCTCAATTAAAATTTAGTGAAACTCCTTTTCACCCAAGACGCCTTAGTAACTGCAGGAGCAGAGCGCAGTCATCTGGAGATTTTATCTCGCTTTTCGGAGGAAGTAGAAGTCGCGCTGGTCTATTTCTATCCCAAGCATGACCTGAAGGAAGCCTACGAAAAAGCCGGGATTCGGCTTATTTTTTTGGATATCCCTGAGACATATCATTTTCCGCTTGCGGTTTCCCGACTGGTAAAGCTGATTAAGCAGGAAAAATCCGATCTGTTGGTCTCGATCGATCAAGTTGCTTCTTCAACCTTTGTCTATCCGAAGTGGTGGGTCTTTACAGACTGGGAGTAGACTTTTAGCGTATCTTGTGATTACCTTCTTACCGACTAGGCAGGCACAGACCGCTGTTGAGAAATCTTGTTCCGCTTGTAGTTTATCTTAGACTTACCAATCGTTGATAGGAATTAATTCCCTTGTTGGAATTATGGAATAGGCCTTCAGTTTATTCTAATCAGTGATTTTTACTTGAAGGAGAATCGTTTTTTTTGGGGTAGTTTGATCGCTATTCAAAGCTAAGAAAATTAGCTTTATGACTCGATGGGCCAAAAAATTTGATCATTGAGGTTAGAAACTAAAACAGATAAATGCTAGTTTTAAAGGCAAAACCAAAAAAGAAAATGAGTATTATTTCAGATAAAGCACACATTCAAAGGACATTCATGGAGCTGAGAACTTTTTCTTTTAATGAAAAAAAAATCATGTCGAATACCGAAGAGCGAATAGATGAATTATTGGATTCCATTCTTGATTTTAAAAAATCATTGAAAGACAAGACTCAGGAGATCTACGATATAAATGAAAAGCTTGAAAAATTAACTTGGTTCAATAATTTGGATGAAGCCTGTCTGATGACCTTGAATGATTTGATTTCCTTGGCAAAGGATTTAAGAACCACGTTAATCCGTAGATATGTGGCCATGAATCATCTAAGGACAAAAGGCGTAGCCAATGCAGAAATCAAAGACTTTAAAAATGCGTTGGATGAGATGAAGGAAAGTTACGAAGATTTGGAATCTGTATTTTTTTATTTGCCAAAGATGCCTGAGTTTGTTGAGACTACTAGAAAGCTTTCATTGATTGCCTGATGATTGTATACTGCATCGAAGATTTTAAGATAGCCTATGAGAAACTTCTGGCTAAAAATTCTTACAAAACTTTGGCAGAAGAAATCGAGCATGACGAACACGTCACACACTTGTATGATCATAAGTGATGCGAGATTCCATCTGACCATAAAAAATCAAATTATAAACAGATGAAACTATTACTTATTTTTTTGGGAAATCAATCCAGGAGCTCACTTCAGGAACAAGGTTGAATCATAGTGAAGTCAGTCCCTATATAAAAAAAAGGCTTGGAGGCAGGGGAGGGTTTAGGGTTTACTTTCTTTTACTTATCAAAAATGATTCTCTCTATTTGATGTTTGTACATCCTAAAACAGGGGTTTATGGAGCGGATAATATTAACGATGAATCGAAGGCCCAACTATACAAAAAAGTCTTGGATTGCATTGAACAAAGAGATTTGTACCGACTTTCCCTTGACTCAAAAAATAAAAACTTAGTGTTTGAGTCAATTTAAGAAAAAAAAATCATCTCTTTTATTTAGGTCAGTGTATGCTTACATGACATACCGATGTCCAAAGACCAATAACCACTTAGTTAAAACTTGAAAATCCTTTTCACCCAAGACGCCTTAGTAACTGCAGGAGCAGAGCGCAGTCATCTGGAGATATTGTCTCGCTTTTCGGAGGAAATAGAAGTCGCGCTGGTTTATTTCTACCCCAAGCATGACCTGAAAGAAGCATATGAAAAAGCCGGGATTCGGCTTATTTTTTTGGATATCCCCGAGACCTATCATTTCCCCCTTGCAGTTTCCCGACTGGTAAAACTGATTAAGCAAGAAAAGCCGGACCTGCTAGTTTCCAGTCTCTGGCGAGCCGATCAGATCACCCGGATCGCTTCTTGGATTACTGATGTGCCGCTGGTTGGAACCTTGGTGAATGATAGTTATGCGCCGCTTGCCTGGAAAGACAAAAAGGGATTGAAATATAAAATCGTTTATTGGTTGGATCGATGGACAGCAAGTATCCCGATTCATTGGATTGCAAATGCACAGGCTTTGGCTGATTCGCATGTGAGGACACTGGGGCTGGAACGGTTGAGGATCTCGGTGGTGTATCGTGGGAGAAGTGTTCCGGATGAATATTGGAAAGAAGGTAAGCTACGCGAAATAGACCTTCGGCGAGATAGGCTTCGCGAGATAAAATTACAAGAAGATAGCCTTGCTTCTTCACCTCGGTCTGTGCCTGCACTTCCGGTAGACGGGTCTCCACAGAATGAAACCCCAACACACAAGAGCGAAAGGTCTGTGGGGACACAGACCTTGGACGATTTTCAGTTTTTGTCTTATGGTCGCCTTCTTGAGCGGAAGGGTTTTCAGGATGCGATTTGGGCTTTTTCGGATTTGGTGAAGACTTACCCGAATTGCAGCTATACGATTTACGGAGAAGGTCCTTACCGATCACAACTGGAGTCTTTGATCCAAGATCTGAACCTTCAGGACCAAGTAAACCTTCCAGGAAAGGCATCTAATCCCACTGAATTACTACTCACTGCCGACTGTTTTTTGTTCCCCAGTTGGTAC
>JBBQDY010000413.1:0-3157 GCA_038320155.1 Cytophagales bacterium | reverse complement strand
ATTGAAGAAGATTTTCTATTTTATCTGGATCCTGTCTTTCATCAAAAAATGTGATGATTTCGATTTCTTCCATTTTGTGATCTATTCGATAGAAAAAACTGGTTTGCTTTGAAACCTTGCATCGGTAAATCCCTCCAAGTTCACCCGATTTGCGGCAGCTTTCAGGATGAAGGGATATTTGAGTGATTTTCTTATCCAGTTTTGCTAAAAATTCCCTCTTTTCACTTTCAATCCCCGCTCTTCCAAGAGGTAGGCAGTCAAGTTTTCAAGTCTCTCTTCGGCTAGCTCTGAAATAAAAACTTTCAATTGCCTAATCGGTCAGTTACCTCCCGATAAGATTTTCGTTTGCCTTGGTCCAACTGAGCAATGCCTTTTTTCAAGTCTTCTTGCTGCTCAGCGGTCAATTCAGGCCAAAAATCATCTGTTTCGTTTTTGACAAAATCCACAAGTCTTGAAATGAATTCTTCATCCTCGCTGTCCAGAATGGTCTTGACCAATTGAATTTTTGAAGTTTCGATTTGCATAGTTCCTCTTTTAACGGAATTTACAAATAATAATTTCTTTTATGTGTATGTGCTTATCTCCCAAATGGTAGAGATAAGGCAAATAAAATCGAACTACTGGCATCATTCAATGCATCCAATTTCTCTTATCCCCACAAATTCGCTGGATACGCTCCTGAATCGTGCAAGCCTTTTAGCGCACCGATCACCACAGGTTTATCTTCGGTATAAGTCACTCCAAACCAGATTTTGCCGCCTTCCAAGATTTCAAAATCAGCCTTGCCTTCTTGAATTAAGTTGTTTGCAACAGTAGGAATATAAAATTCAGATTTAAGATTGCTTTGATTGGCAGGAAGGAAATCATTCCACATGCGCTCAATGTCAGCAAATACGTCCGCATGAAAACCCCAGAAGTTCATACTTACGGGGGTGTTTTCTGCGATTTCCAGCACTTTGCTTTCTCCTCTGCTAAGAATTTGATCTCCTTCCCGAGCGATGGAAGTTCGCTCTACCATTCCGATGAGCTGGCCTTTCGCATTGGTTTCGCAGACTCCTCGGCTAACGGTTCCATGCTCAGAAAGTACGTTTTGGATCGCATAGCCCACCATTGCGTGGAGGTCTGGCTTTACTTCAGTTGAAAGAAATTTCCCCAATACTTCGAACGCCTCTTTTCCATAAAAATCATCTGCATTGATCACAGCGAAAGGTTCTTTGATCGCATCTTTTGCGCAAAGTACCGCGTGTGCAGTACCGAATGGCTTCACTCGATCGGCTTGCTTCAACGCTGCTGGTACAAAGCTACCTAAGGATTGAATAACCCAGTCCACTTCTATTTTTCCTTCGAGTTTGGGTAGGAATTTTTCTTTGGCTATTTCCAGGATTTCTTCTCTTACGATAAACACGACTTTGCCGAATCCGGCTCGAATCGCATCAAAAATGGAATATTCAAGGATGGTTTCGCCACTGGGGCCAAAACCGTCGATTTGCTTGTTCCCGCCATAGCGGCTGCCCATTCCTGCGGCAAGCACTAAAAGTGTTGGTTTCTGAGTCATATTATTTTTTCTGAAAGTCTATTTAACCACCAAGTTCACGGAGGTTTCGCTGAGAAGCACGAAGAATATTTTGATTTAAGATTTCGATAAGGGTCTTGATATTTTTCAAATTTTTATTCTCTCCGATCCTCTAGAAGCGCAAATTTATTCTTTCAACTCCTTTGCGAAAATGAGATTCATGCATGCTTTTTCTCGACGGGGCAAAATTAAAGGTTTATCGATATAGGACAAGTCAATGATTTAAAAAGTTGCTATTCTCAAGGTTTCTATAACAGCTACAAATAATTAATTTCTATCTAATTAAAATCAGTTAGGGTGATTTTTGAACCACAATTATATTTTTTGGCAGAAAATAGTTAATCATTGATGCAAATAATACCCATAAATTCATTTTTATTTAAAAATCTAATTACTTTCATGCAATAATCTCAACAAACCACTAACCTTATTAAGAATATGAAAAAAATTGAAGCGATCATCCGAACCTCGCGCTTTGATCAAATCCACAATTGCATTGCTGGATTGGGTGTGAAATTCCTCTCTTTTTATGAGGTAAAGGGGATGGGTTTTGAGCATGCAAGACAGGAAATGTATCGTGGTGTTTCGTACGAACCTACCTATATCCCTCGTACCAAACTCGAGATAGTGGTACCCGATAACCTGGTGGATCCAGTGATCCAATGTATTCTCATTGAGGGAAAAACCGGCGAAATCGGAGATGGAAAAATCTTTGTCTTCGATGTTCTTGATGCATATCGAATCCGAAACAGCGATATCGGCGAGCAAGCCCTTTAATCTATCTCAAAAAAAATCACCTATCGAACCTATTATACCTATGGAAGATTTATTCACCGTAAACAATCTGTGGATGATGATCGCCACCATCTTGGTTTTCATCATGCATTTGGGATTTGCCAGCTTGGAAGCTGGACTCACCAGATCCAAAAACACAGTCAATATATTATTTAAGAATACCATCATCCCAGCTATCGGACTTTTGACCTATGCCTTTGTAGGTTTCAACCTGATGTATCCGGGAGCAGACTATGCGGGAGCATTCTTCGGCTTTTCAGGCTTAGGTCTCCCGCTACCGGAAGGGTGGGATTCCAGCAATTACAATGCAGGTTACACCTTCTTTACCGATTTTATCTTTCAGGCCATGTTTGCTGCCACAGCGGCTACTATTGTGTCGGGGGCAGTTGCTGAGCGTGTCAAACTCGGACCCTTTATTACCTTTTCCATCTTATATGTAGCAATTTGCTATCCTATCGTGGGCATGTGGAAGTGGGGCGGAGGATTTCTGAATACATTGGAAACACCTTTTTATGATTTCGCTGGATCTACCATCGTGCACTCTGTGGGAGGCTGGGGAGCTTTAATCGGAGCCTATTTATTAGGTCCGAGAATTGGCAAATATACCTCCAATGGGATGAAAGCGATCCCTGGTCACAATATTCCATTAGCCGTGATAGGAGTATTTTTACTATGGTTTGGTTGGTTTGGATTCAACGGTGGTTCTGTCCTTAGCGCAAGTCCAGGCTTAGTGTCCAAGGTATTTGTGACTACCTCTATCGCTGCTTCAGCGGGTGCATTTGGAGCTTT
>JBBQDY010000412.1:0-3190 GCA_038320155.1 Cytophagales bacterium | reverse complement strand
CCAATCCTGGAGACTTGCTAGAGCTGATCGATGAGTTGAAATCTGACCGAGATGCATATGCGCAATTGGGAATAGACAAACCCTACCTCCTCCGCCACAGTCAAGGGGATCATTGGGATCTTATGTTGATTTATCCCATCGCGGATCTTGAGACTTATTTCTCAGCAGAAAAAAGTAAGCTACGTACCAACTCCAAAACCTTGGAAAAAGGCTACGGCGATTCCTTTCATGAGTTGGTCAGCTTCCAGGAAGAATCCATTGTAGCAGGACCTGAGAAAGCAAAATTCATCGCTGCATTTGAAGAATATAATCTATTCCATATCGAGATTTTTACGGCTTTGGCAGGCAAGCAAGCTGAGCTGTTGAAGCAGCGAGAAATGGAAAATGTGTTTTACAGCCATATCGATCATCGACCAAATCTAATTTTCACTCGAGTATTTGGCCCTTCTTGGGATAGTTTTACAATTGGAGCTTATGCCGATCTAATGGACTATGCGAATGACGGAGGAATCACTTTTGAGAAGGAAGATGCTGCTGCCAAAAAAGCGGGCTTCCAAGGAGTCATCTACATCGGAAGCTACTTGCGCTCCTTGCTTTTAGATCATCACGATACCTTGGCAGGGAAAGTAAATTGATTCGGATGAATCCAATAGAAGTTAGAACAACTTGGCTCATTTTCCAGAATGCTGGCCTTTTTCTAAAATATCAAAGCCGTCATTGTCCTGCTTATCCCGAACCAAGGCCCGTTTATTTTTTACCCTCGTTGACGATCGCTTCTAATTTTTCCCTGGCTTTAGCGAAGTGGCCCAAAAGGTTCGGGATTGGATTTTCACCATAGCCTGCTTTCAATCGTTGCTCCGATACTTCCAAAGCTTTGAGCAGCTTCGTTGCCGCTTCGACTTTTGCACTTGTATTTGTACTTCCAATGGCCCCAAACCAAAAAGGCGAAGTCTCTGCAAAAGGATAGCTGTCCATCATTGGCCAATCAGATTTCCCACCGGAAACACGCGCTGTCACCCAGCCGCCTTTAGGAATGTCAATAGTTCCAGCGTAGGTTTTACTTCCCATCCCATTAGCGCTAGTTTGGCTCCAGACCACTTTGCCATTTACGAAAAGTTCTACTTTTTCATAGGCTACGGGGGAGTGTACAGTTAAGGTCCAACTGGTTTTCTTACTTTTTGTGGTGATGACCTCGCCCACTTCTTTTCCATCTACTGAGAATAAAAGCTGAGGCCCGTTACTCGCAAAACTTCTTCCTGATTTTAGCGCTTCGAGATAGCTTTTGGTAGTCAGTTGCCCAATCGGCTTCACATAAACTCTTGTCGCACCTATGGACATCGTCCGATAAAGATCACTCATGGCATCACTTCCAGCAGACAATCCCAATGGAATACCAATGTTGAGCAACTCATGCCAGACCGCGGCCGTGCCGATTTCATCTGACCAAAGACACACCACTTCGAGCAGATCGACCTCTCCGAGTACGGCATCTGCAATTAAAGCTATCGGCATCGAACTGGCGCCGCCTTCTTGGAAAGGGTCTTGAATCGATACAGGATGTACATACCCGCCCAAAGCATTTTGATTCCGTGCAAAGCGTAAAGGTTCGGCGTTGAGTCTGTCGTCCGCCTCATAGATATCATAGCGCGGTCCCCATACCCAAGGCCAGTGTAAATCTTGGGTTCCAATCAAGGCGATATGCCCTAGAAAATGAGACCTCACCTCTTGCCCAAACTCGATAATCGGGCTGCCTTCGCTTTTCCAGCCCCAGAGGTCTTCTTCAAGAAATCGATTCCCAAGATTGGCTACCAAAGGAAAAGCGATGTCCAATCCTTCTGCCTCCAGATCCAACATAATATCTTCGGGATCTAATTGATTGGTTCCTCCATAATTGAGGTGAAAATGATTATCTCCGGAATACCAACCGCTGGCATTCGCATCCCAAATTTTAGTGAGCTCGATTTCTGAGCTGGTTACCCCTTCTTTTAGCATGACTTTCTGAACCTGTTTTGCGGTTGAGAAACCATGGACTGCTGTGATGGTCAATTCTCCTAAGGGGGCCTCTACTTCAATTTCGCCTGAAGAGTAAAAAAATACCATTCCATTTTGGCCTTCGGAATGTACTGCACTGCTTTCTGGAATTACTGGATGACCAGTTGCATCCGTTATACTGATTCTTACCGGGGACTTTTTCCCATCAACGGTACTGATGAGCTTGAGCTTTCCGGATGCTGCTCCCCAATTCCATTTCTTCACCGTCAAAAGTTGAGGCATTCCGCCGTAAACAGAAATTCGTTTCAACTCAGCCCGTTCATCTTTAGAATATTCTGAAAAATACACCCATTTTCCATCTGAACTAAACTTAGGTGCTAAGGGCAGCCCCTCACTTTTGGTGAGCAACATTCTGGCAGCCGGCACCGAAATACTCATTAAGCGAAGCTCATAATCATCTCCATTTGGCCAAACATAGGCCAAGGTCTTGTCATCTGGTGAAAGGGAAAAAGCCATCTGGGACGCAAAATTCTCCTCTGCTAAAGGTGTGGATGTACCTTTTATAAGATCTAATAACTCTATGGAATCGTACGAAAATCCTCTTTTCTTCAAATACACAAGTTGGTTGCTATTCTTGGTAGGAACTGGCAGACGCTCCAAGCTTCCTTCTTGGGTGATCACTTTGCTCGCTTCAGTGGTAAGGTTAATTTCCCAAAGATCAAGAGAGCCATTTTTACCCGATGAATAATACACCTTCTGGCCATCGCTGGAAAAAATCGGATCCAATTCCATGGCATCGGTATCCACTAGAATCGTCTCTTTTTTAGAAATCAAATTTAAAAGTACGAGTTGAGTATCCTTTCCACTATCTCGGACAAAGACAATTTGATCACCTTCTGGAGACCAATTTGGTCTGGAATCGATCCCCGCTGAGGAAGTAATTCGTGTGGCCTCCGAGCTGGCGAGGTCCATGATCCAAAGCCAGCCTTTTGCAGAAAACACGACTTGCTCAGTTACTGGAGCAGGTGCCGCATCTATTGGCCCCGAGTTCAAAACCGGTAACTCATGCCCTTCTAAATAAACATGATGTCCATAGCCATCTACTTTGGGATATCGGTTCTTCCATTGTGCATTGCTGGGCAGGATGTTACAGAATAAGACAAAAGCTAGTAGGATGAAAATTCTCATGGGTTAAGAT
>JBBQDY010000411.1:0-3191 GCA_038320155.1 Cytophagales bacterium | reverse complement strand
TTTCAATACATATTCGGAATCCATTGGCTAAAAACCAACCTGATTTCTAATAAATCGTATATTTGTGACGTCCGGGTCGTCGACATGTTCAAACTTCACAATTATCAATTTTACCGAGTACAGCCCTTACCAAAAACAGGCCTCATCTTGTTCCGATAACTTTCGGAAACAGGACCTCGCTCAAAAAGCAGGATAACAGTGGAAGTTTGCGGTTCTCAGGCAGCTCAAATCTTGTCTTATAGGAGGTTTGTAACACTCTAAGATCCGGACTTTTTTATTTGATTTTTTATCCAAAGCCACTCTTCTCTCCCTGCTTTTAAGAGAAGTGACCACAATAAAAAGCTTCCCAAAGCCACTAAAGAAGTGAAAATCAGCTGTTCGATGGGAGCGGCTTCTATCTTCCCCAACTTTGCAGTATAAAAAGTCAATATTCCAACACCCAATATTTTTAGCGTTTCCTTTGAAAAAGGCTCCAAGCCCAATCTGACTTTCAAAAATAAATACTTCACCAAATTGAAGAGTAACATCACAATAGCTGAAGCTCCCGCAGCACCTTCGATTCCATAAATAGGGATCATGATCAAATTCAATAAGATTATCAGCGCGCTCATCGCTATTGTCAGGATCAGGTTGAATCGGTAAAACTTAGAAAATACCAGTATTTCAGCATTGATAGAAAAGGCGACATCGAAAAGCTTGCCCAGTCCGATCAGAAAAACGACAGATTTTCCCGCCATGTAGATTTCCCGATTTGGAATGAAGGAATAAACTGCATCTATATTTGCCCATATTCCTATAAATAACAGAATGCAGACGTATAGTTGGCGGTTAGAGACTTGCTTATACAATACATTTATTTCGGCTAGCTTATTATTTGCAAAATGATCAGCTACTACGGGCATTACCACTTGCGAAATAGCTCTTCGGGGAAGTTCAATAACTAATGCCATACTGAAAGCGATGGTGTAAATGGCATTGGCCTCTAAGCTGATCATCGAACTGACCATGATGCTGTCAATCTTCATGATTAAAGTTGAGGCCGCTGTCGCAAGGAAAGTGATCAAGCTAAACTGGATAAAAGAGGATTTGAAACCTTTTGGGAAAGTTTTCCAATTCAAATCAAAGTTTAATACCCGTAACCAAATCAAATAAATGAGGACTCCTGCAAGCGCGAGGCCATATACCAAAACCAAACCAGTCATGACTTGGGGAAAACTGATCCACTTCAGCAAATAAGCACCCACCAAACATCCGGTGAGGAGGCGTAGAAAAACCTCTCTAAAAAAAGTTGGAATGGCTACTTTCAAATAAGATCTGCTGTAGGAATCCAAAATACTATTCAATAAAGCGAATAGTGTAATCAATAAAACCACGCCTAGGAAATCAACTACCTCCGGAGAATTTGCTGCAAAAAGCCCAATAATTTGGGTTCTGAGTCCGATAAAAAGAATGCTGACTACCAAAAACCCGGCAACTGCAATCATCAAACTATAGCTGAGAAAGGCAGATTTGTTGCTTTCTAACTTTGGGAAATAGCGTGTGATTCCATGTCCCACACCCAATTGCGCAAAGGGAACGAAGAGCAAGCCCAGGTCTTGGATAGTCCGGAATGTCCCTAATTCGGAAGCATCCATCGCATAGGGATAAAGCCACAAGACATTGAAATAGCCAATGACTACTCCGATGTAAGAGAAAATGGTGGTTTGAATGCTCTGCTTGGCTACTTTGCCCATGAGCCTAAAAGTATTGAAAAATATTACGTTAAGACTATCTCTTTTTAAGATTTAGCACATTTATCACAACCTGCGCCTGACTTTGGTTTGAAAAAGAATTTTCGAATCAAAAAGCCTAGAGCAGCAAGTAAAACTATTCCGATGACGATTTCTTGAATCATTTTAAGATAAAATTTGATAGACAATAAATGCCGATAGATAAGCTAAACCAGTCATGTACGCTGTTTGGATCAACGGCCATTTCCAGCTTTTAGTTTCTCGATAGACTACCGCTACCGTACTCATGCATTGCATCGCAAAGGCATAAAACACCATCAAAGAGAATGCAGTGGCTGTATTGTACACTTTATCTCCATTTGGTCGTACTTGCTGATTGAGCTTCTGACGAATGGTTAGATCATTCTCAGGATCGCCACCAATACTGTAGATCGTCGCAATCGTAGATACAAATACCTCACGAGCAGCAAAAGATGCTATTAACGCAATTCCAATTTTCCAGTCATATCCCAATGGGCGGATGACCGGTTCGATGCCGCGACCCATAATTCCAATAAAGGAGTTTTCGAGTAGGAGGGATGAAGTCTCAGCTAGGATTTGCTCCTCCTGTTCCGGATTTGTGGCGACTGCAAATTTTTCCTCGCCAGTTGTTCTTATTTCGTCCATTCTACTTGGCGGACCATAAGAAGCGAGCACCCAGAGAATCACCGAAATTGCAAGAATGACTTTTCCGGCTTCCAAAACAAAGGTCTTGGACTTGTTATACATCGTAACAAGTACATCCCACCATCTCGGAGCGCGATAGGAAGGAAGCTCCACCATCAGAAAACTCTTCTCAGTAGTCTTTAGAATATTTTTCAAAAGTAACGCTGTACCCAGTACACCTATAATTCCCAAAAAGTAAAGCCCAAGAAGAGTTAATGCTTGGAGATTGATAAATCCAATGTTCTTATCTGGGATTACCAAGCCGATTAAAATGACATAGACTGGAAGTCTGGCAGAGCAGCTCATCAATGGAGTGACCATGATCGTAATGATCTTTTCTTTCCAGTTTCCAATATTTCTAGCGGCCATCACGCCGGGTATCGCACAGGCTACTCCGGAGATCAAGGGAACTACACTTTTGCCATGAAGACCATAAGGTCGCATCCAGCGATCCATCAGGAAAACTACTCTGGACATGTATCCTGTATCTTCCAAAATAGCTAGAAAACCGAAAAGCATCGCTATCTGGGGAATGAATATCACGACCCCACCAATACCCGGAATAATACCTTCTGAAATCAAACTGCTAATCGGACCGGCAGGCAAAAGATCGCTTACCCTTCCAGAAAGCTCCGCAAAGAATCCATCGATCAAATCCATAGGCACGGTGGCCCATGCAAAAATCGCCTGAAAAATTAAAAGGAGAATTGCTGCGAAAATCACATAACCAAATACAGGGTGAAGGAAAATCCCATC
>JBBQDY010000410.1:0-3191 GCA_038320155.1 Cytophagales bacterium | reverse complement strand
AAGCAGCTACTCAAGCGGGAGCTGGAGATTCGTAAAGCTGAATTGCTTGAAAAACTTCTTTTCTCCTCACTGGAAAAAATATTTATAGAAAATCGGATTTATCGAGATATCGAAGAGTGTACCACTTGGGATGCAGTTTTGGAAGCAATCGATCGAGGATTGGATCCTTACAAACCAGATTTTTACCGAGAGATCGTACAGGAAGATTTGGTAAGATTGACTGAAATTAAGATCAAGCGAATTTCGAAGTTCGATGCTTTTAAGGCCGATGAGCTGATGAAGCGACTTCAGGATGAGTTGAAGGAAGTGAATCACCACCTTCGAAACTTGACTGAATATGCGATCAATTACTACCAAAATCTTTTAACCAAATACGGAAAAGGGAGAGAGCGGAAAACAGAAATCAGAACTTTTGATACCATTGAAGCCACTGTTGTAGCAGCAAATAACGCAAAGCTCTATGTAAACCGAGCGGATGGGTTTGTGGGATATGGCTTGAAAAAGGATGAATTTGTGGCCGATTGCTCTGATCTCGATGATATTATCGTGATCCGGAAAGATGGCGTCTGCATGGTGTCCAAAATCCAGGAGAAAAACTTCATGGGGAAAGATATTCTGCACGTGGCAGTCTTCAGAAAAGGAGATGAACGCATGGTGTACAATTTCATCTATCTGGATGGAGCGACTGGAAGAGTGATGGTCAAGCGTTTCCAAGTATTAGCAGTCACCAGAGATAAAGAGTATGACCTCACCAAAGGCACGAAGGGAACCAAGCACATGTATCTCACTGCTAATCCAAATGGGGAAGCTGAGATTATCACAGTTTTTCTGACCCAAGGTGCAAAAGCTCGAGTTAAGGTCTTTGATTTTGATTTTGCTACAATAGAAATCAAAGGAAGAGCAGCTGGTGGAAATATTCTGACACGCTACCCGGTGCGTAAAATCCAGTTAAAGATGGAAGGAGTTTCAACTTTAGGCGGATTAAATATCTACTACGATCCTATTGTGGGCCGACTAAATACCGATGGACGAGGGAAATTAATCGGGAATTTCTTGGGAGAAGATAAGATCTTGGTTTGCTACAAAAATGGAGAGTATGAACTGACAAGCTTTGAATTAACCAACCGATACGTTGCTTCGGAGGTAATTTTGATTGAGAAATTTAATCCGGAGTCCATTCTTTCTGCGGTGTATTTCGATGGTGGAAGCAAGATTTATTATGTCAAGAGATTCCAAATTGAAACGACGACTGCCAATAAGAAATTTAGTTTCATTTCTGATCATAAGCAGTCCTACCTGAAATTGATCACTACCGAAAAGCAACCTCAAGTAGCTGTCAAATTCCTGAAAGGTAAGGAGGAGGAAGAAATGGATTACGATTTTGATATGCTTATCGATGTCAAAGGTTGGAGGGCCGTAGGTAATAAATTGAGTTCATATCCAGTAATTGAAGTCAAGCTAATTGCTTCTGCTAAACCTGAACCTGAGCAAAAGGAAAATCCAGATGACGCAGATGACTCCGATGATTCAGAGGAAGAACTGGATGTAGGAACGACCATCAACTTATCTCCCAAGAAAGATGATGACGATCAATTGGGTCTATTTTAGGCCTATTCCTTAAAATTTATTTACCACAAAAGTCGCAAAGGTTTCGCTGAGAATCACAAAGCAAAAGAGAAGGAAAAGGCTTGTTCGTCTTCTTAAATTGATCTCGATATCTCTTGTAAAGTTTATACGACTATTCGTAATGTTGCACTTTAAGATCAACAACGAAATCCTCCTTTGGAATTGGATCAAAAAGCAGACGTGATAATTGGGCGTTTTGGTCTTCCGTCTTCTGTCTTCGGTCTCAATAAGCAAAGAAAATAAAGCAACTGGCATCATCCGGATACCCGTAATGTTTTTTATAAATAATGGAAACACCTGATCAGGGATTATTAGATTATTTGGCCTCTTTCATCAGTGAAAATAAAAAAGCATCGATCGAGAAAGCCTTGGCAGCGCGTACAAGATTCTACACCGTCGTGTTGGAAGATATCTTTAAGCCTCATAATGCCAGTGCGGTACTTCGAACTTGCGATTGCTTTGGAATTCAAGACGTCCATGTGATTGAAAAGGCCAATCAATACAAAGTCAATCGCTATGTGACCCGTGGTGCTTCGCAATGGATCGACTTACATAAACATTACTCCAAGGAAAGTTCAGCCGTTTTGGATTGCTTTGCTAAGCTAAAGTCGGAGGGATATAAAATTTATGGTACCTCCCCAGTTCCTGGTTCTATGACCATTCATGAGTTGGATCCGAATCAAAAAATCGCTTTGGTCTTTGGAAATGAACTCGAAGGAATCAGTGAGGAAGTCAAAAAAAATGTAGATGGTTTGGTGCATATCCCAATGATGGGCTTCACGGAGAGTTTCAATATTTCTGTATCTGCCTCTATCTTTCTTTACGATCTTCGAAAGCGGGCTAAAGAAGCTGGGGTTACTAATTTTTCCCTTTCAGAAGCGGAAAAGCAAGAACTGAGAATACGATGGTATAGGGATGTAATAAGGCGATCAGATTTGATTGAAAAAGCTTACTACGAACTTAAGCAGTTTTAATTTTTCTTTTTGAAGATCGAATCGAACTTTTGATCGAATGAATTGCCAGACCTTTTGCCTTTATTCCGCTGACGTTGTCGCTGCTTCTTTTTTTGCTCTTTACTTTTTACTAAAACAACCCGGGCTGAGATTCCGACTTGCCCTCGGTAGAATTCATTTCTACCGCTGATATTTACATTTGGCTTGTAATCCAAGGAGATCACCGTATTAGCCACTGTCAGTTCTACACCGCCGATTAGATCAACTCCCATGGTACTGTTTCCATAGGTTTGTACCAATTCTTTATTCACTTCATCCTTGTAGGTGCTCGATTCCCTTCCAAAAGAAACTCCTGCTCCATAATAATAATTGAAGCGCTTTGAAATAATCGGATTGTGTTTTTCCAGGAGTAAAGAAAGTGTGGTATTCGAGTTGAAATCACTTTGTAAAATCCCTTCTAAACTAATCCGATCTATGATTCTTTGTTGGGCAGATATTCCAAAAGTTCGGCCATCACCACTATTTCCCAGTCGCAAACCTACAGCGGTACCATAGCGCTGCGCATTAGCGAAGAAGGATAGACTTAAGAAAATAAGGAGTAAAAGACTTTTT
>JBBQDY010000409.1:0-3202 GCA_038320155.1 Cytophagales bacterium | reverse complement strand
TTTTTGCAGAAGTATCTAGACAAGCCAAAGTCCATGCGACCGATTGGAGCTGGGGAGCATTGATCTTTGATGCGGATAATGACGGCCTGAAGGACATCTTTGTCGCTAATGGAATCGTGAAAGATTTGACTGATTTCGATTATGTGGACTTTTATGTAAATAATCAGGAAGACATTATTGAATTCAAGAAAGACTCAGTTTTGCTTACCAAAATGATCAATGAGTTTCCTTCTAATCCCCAACAGAATTATTGGTTTAAAAACTACGGTGACTGGAAATTTGAAAACCAATCGTCATCGCAAGGTTTGGATCAATTGACCTTTAGTACCGGAGCTGTTTATGGAGATTTGGATAATGACGGAGACTTGGATTTGATCGTCAACAATCTGAACGACCGCGCATTTATCTACCAAAATTTAGCCGTTGAAAATAACTTAGGAAACTATCTCCAGCTTGATCTGGGAAATGCTTTCGGTGCAAAAGTAATTTGCTTTGCAAATGGCAATCGCTATTTCCAAGAATTCCAGCCTGTGAAGGGCTACCTCTCTTCTGTGGATCAGACCATACATTTTGGCTTGGGAAAAGTGGAAGTCTTAGATTCCATTCACGTGATTTGGCCAGATCAACAACTCACTACGATGGTCAAAGTCAAAACCAATCAAAAAATCAAGCCGGAGCGAAATGTTGGAATCCCGATGTTCCAGACCCCTTTAATTGAAACTACCGCTTTTCAGCAAGTTGATTTGAACTTACCTTTTTCAGCACCTCAAAGTGAGTTTATCGACTTCGATCGAGACCGACTCAGGTTTTGGATGATCAGCGACGAAGGACCGAAAGTGGCCAAAGCTGATGTGAATGGAGATGGGTTGGATGACCTCTTTATTCCGGGAGCTATGGATTATTCCTCTACACTTTGGATTCAAACTCGAGATGGGAAATTTACTTCTTCCAATTCGCCTCTTTTTGAAAAAGATAAGCGGGCGGAAGATGTCGCCGGGTCCTTTCAAGATCTGAACGGCGATGGCTTTGTAGACTTGATAGTTGCCAGTGGAAGTATCGAATTTCCAATGAATGACCTTTCCTATCAGGACCGTATTTATTTCAATGATGGCAAGGGTAATTTTACAACAATAGCTTCACCCTTTTTGCCTAGCCCAACCGCCTTTATCCTTGCTGAAGATTTAGACGGTGACGGAGATTTAGATTTAGTTTCTGGGGTTCGATCCATTCCATTTGCCTATGGAGTTCCTTCGGGAGTTAATCTTTGGCAAAATGATGGTCAAGGAAATTTCAGTCCCTTTCCAAATCAATTAGGCGAAAACTTAAAATCTATCGGAATGTTGACTTCAGGTAGCTTTTCTGATTTGGATGGAGATGGAGTTTCTGAGCTAATCATGGTTGGTGAGTGGACACCGATTATGATTTACGCATTAGTAAATGGCCAATTCATCAATCGCTCTCAGGACTTTGGGATTTCTTCAGCAGCTGGACTTTGGAATACCGTCTTGGTAGATGATCTGAATGGGGATGGAAAACCCGATATACTCGCTGGCAATCGGGGTCTTAACACGAGAATGACCACCAGTCCAGCGTCTGAACTTCGCATGCTTGTCAATGACTTTGACCAAAATGGAGCCGTGGAGCAAATATTAGTAAGCCAGCAAGCCGAAGGCGCAATTCCTTGGGTGATGAAGAATACCTTACTCAAGCAAATTCCATCCTTGCGGAAGCAATTGCTTACCTATGCCTCCTATCAAAATAAAACCTTAGAGTCACTTTTCCCCGAATCAATTCTATCAAAATCCGTAACTTTAAGCGCCCAAACATTGGCTACTACACTTTGGATCAATAACGGTAGCGAAAAATTCAATGAACAAGTACTTCCGCCTGAAATTCAACAAGCTCCCGTTTATGCCATTGAGATAATCTCCACTCCTTCAGGTAGAATAAAAGTCCTTTTGGGTGGAAATCAAGCTAGAATCAAACCTGAATTAGGCTCTCAAATGGGAAGTTATGGCTGGTCATTGGACTTACAGCCTGATGGATCTTGGAAAGCACAGCTTCCTAGTGAAAGTGGCCTATTCGTCCCGGGAGAAATCAGGGATTTCCAACAACTAAAAATCAATAATCATCCTTATTTACTCGTAATACGAACAAATGAAAACCCGATCGCTTTTGATATCCGCTAGTCTTTTCGCTCTTGGTTTAGTTCTCCTACTCAGTTCTTGTAAATCAGAATATGAGAAAGTTGAAAGTAGAGAGCTTGCTTCAGGGAAAAGTGTAAACGAACTTTTTCTAGGTTTGGAACTGGGAATGGAAAAGAAGAAGTTCTACGAAACCTGCTGGGACCTAAATAAGGAAGGCGTTCTTTCCAATGGTCCCGGTGAACTGTCGATCGAATATTCGGTGGATCTTCCTTCGGGAAATCCGGCGAAAATGCGCTTTTATCCAAAATTTGAGGATGAGAAAATCTATATGATGCCTGTGGAATTCACTTATGAAGGCTGGGCTCTTTGGAATGAAGAATTGACTGTGGAAAATCTCCGTGAGGATGTGGTTGGCCTTTTTAAAGAATGGTATGGCCCGGATTTTTTCGAAGTTGCCAATGAGGATAAGAGCTTGATCGCATTTGTAAAAATTGATGGAAATCGAAGAATCCGAATTTTCAAAAAGCATGTTTCCACGGTACGGGCTGAAATTGTAGATCTGAAAATCCAAAAAGAACTAGTGAAAGAACCGGCATGAAAAGTAAGCTCCAAATCTTTGCTCTTCTTACCTTGCTTCTTGCCTGTGAGAAAAAAGAGCTTCCTCCACCCAATCCGCTTTTTGAATCAATTCAGCCTTCGGAATCAGGAATTACATTTAGTAATGACCTGACTTTCGATGAATCGTTCAATATTTTTACCTATCGTAATTATTACAACGGCGGCGGGGTAGCGCTCGGTGATGTGAATAACGATGGCTTATTGGACATTTATTTTACGGCCAATCTCGGCCCAAACCAACTTTACCTTAATAAAGGCAATTTCAATTTTGAGAATGTCACCGAAAAAGCCGGCGTAGCAGGAACTCGAGCTTGGAGCACTGGAGTGGCAATGGCCGATATCAACGGCGATTCCTTACTGGATATTTACGTCTGCAACTCGGGAGATATCTCTGGAGACAATAAGCAAAATGAGCTTTTCATCAATAATGGGGACGG
>JBBQDY010000408.1:0-3204 GCA_038320155.1 Cytophagales bacterium | reverse complement strand
GCAGCTTTTCCCATACCCACTATTCCGGGCACATTCAACGTTCCCGATCGAAATCCCTTCTCATGCCCTCCCCCATGGATTTGCGCCAGTGGTTTGGGAAGCGGATGATTATGTCGGATGTAGAGCGCACCTACTCCATTTGGGCCGTACATTTTATGAGCTGATACTGCCATCATATGTACCCCTCTTCCAGAAACAGGGATTTTTCCTGCGGCCTGAACTGCGTCACTAAAAAAAATGATTTCATGTTTTTCAGCTAGAGCTGCAATTTTTTCAATGGGATGAATAATTCCAGTTTCATTGTTCGCCCACATCAGACAGATCATTTTGGTTTCTGGACGAATCGCTTCCTCCAATTCAACTAGATCAATTCCTCCTACTGAATCTACTGGTAGATAGGTGACTTCTGCTCCCAATTTCTCGATTTCAGCCAGTGTATCCAGGACAGCTTTGTGCTCGGTTTGGCAAGTGATAAAATGCTGTTTTTCCTCAAGATAGGCTTGAAATATTCCCTTTATGCCCAAATTGATCGATTCAGTGGCTCCGGAAGTGAAGATTATTTCCTTGGACTTAACTCCCAATAATCTCGCAACCTGCTCTCGGGCTTTATCCACTGCGTCGGCCGCTACCCAGCCAAATGGATGAGATTTACTGGCTGCATTTCCATAATGCATCTCAAAAAATGGTAGCATGGCCTGAACTACTTCAGGATGGCATGGTGTTGTCGCATTATAATCTAGATAGATCGGGTAGTTCATGGGTTCAAAATACTTGAATTGCTTAAGTTTCTCACCCTTTTTAGATTCGTAATCTTTAGAAAAAATCAACTCATGCAGGAAACCTGGACTTTTGACTATCTACATCCTTTTGATCAAGCTAATCTTCAAGATTTTTTGGATTCAAAATCAAAAGAACTCGGGATTTTTCTTTCCTATTATTATAAAAAAGATGGAGCCGTGGCCGAAAAGGTTAAATTGAGAGGTGAGCCAAAGTTTACAGACAACAAATCAGGGAAACTTGAATTGGCTTTTGAGTTAGTTTTCTTCAATGCTTGCTTGGCGATTCATGAACAAGAAAAGGAGGAAATGGAAATCGGATTTGAGTTTGATGAACTTAATCAAAAACTTGAGCTAAAAGGTGCATATTGGCCGGAACGAGGAATGGATGAGATTTAATATGAATGAATGATTGTCCTCAGTGAATATAATAGACCAATCTGCTTCGTTCAAAAGGCTATCTGACAGATGACCGATGACCGATGTAAACCCACTTCATAACTCTCCTTGATTCTTCTTAGGGCGACATACTTACATTTTAAGAAGTCAAATATGTTGAGCAATAAAACTTTCATGAATTGCAATTTCACAAATAGATATAAAAAAATAGGTGAGTCCAGCTTCTATAGAAGCAGGTTAACTTAGCGCCCTCAGCGAAACCTTGTGGAGTCCTTTGTGGTTAAACAATCTTCCAAAAAAAAACCTTCTGAATTAACTCCAGAAGGCTTTTTTGATTTCAACCGTTAAGCTCTTCGAATCACCAGATTCAAATCTGAAAATTCTTCTTGCTCAATAAATGGCTGGCTTCTTAGTCTTCTGCCTGTCGCTGCGAATATCGCATTTGCGATTGCTCCACCGGTTGGCGGAAGCGCTGGTTCACCCAATCCTGTAGGATCGAATCCTGAATCTACATAATGCACATCCACTTCAGGCACTTCCTTCATTCTGATGAGTTTATAGGTATCGAAGTTTTTTTGTGTAGGCGAGCCATCTTTGAAAGTCAAGTTTCCATACATCGCATGACCCATTCCATCAACGATTCCACCTCTCACCTGGTGATTTGCTCCAGTTGGATTGACGACAATCCCACAATCAGTTGCTGCGGTAATTTTCTTTAATACCGGTGTTCCACCTTCTTGGACGATATCCGCAACCTGCGCCACGTAAGTTCGGTGTGAGAAATAAACGCTAAAGCCTTGTTTGACAGCTGGGTCTTTGCCCCAATTTGATTTCTCAGCGGCAGTTTTGATCACACCGATCATTCGATCTACATCATATTTGATCTCTCCAGTTGGGGAGTTTTTCGCTTTATCCAGAAGGTCAAGACGGAATTGAACCGGATCTTTTCCTGCTTCAAGCGCTACTTCATCTAAAAAGGATTGTTCCGCATAAGCCAAGAAATTGGTGATTGGCGCTCTCCAAGCATTGGTAGTAATCGAAGATTTATACTCCACACTTTCGATTTTCAGATTCTCAACAGCTCCGGATGGGAAATTATCCTGGCGGGTACTATTCCCGGAATTAATCCCAGCTCCTTTCAATTTATAACCGGTCATATTTCCAGATTCATCCAAAGCTGCTTCAAAGCGGTATCGAACTGCCGGACGATACAACCCGCCACTAAGATCATCCTCCCTGTTCCAAGTAACTTTTACAGGTGCATTGGTCAATTTTGAGATTTGAACTGCCTCAGCCACATAATCAGCTGCAAGCCTTCTACCAAATCCTCCTCCAAGTCGAGTGATTTCTACTGAGATGTTTTCCGGAGGAATCCCCAAAATCTCCGCAGCAGTCTGCCGAGCTCGGTCTGGAGTTTGAGTCGGTCCGATCAGCTCGGCTTTATCTCCTTTGACATGAGCAAAGAAGTTCATCGGCTCCATCGGCGAATGAGACAAGAACGGACACTGGTATTCAGCAACTACTATCTTTGCCGCATTTTTGAAAGCTTGAGTCACATTGCCATCTTCTCTTCTCACCTCTCCTTTTTGATTGGCGATCATATCTTTGAAGATGCGATTGTGATCTTCCGTACTTTCTACCGTGCCATCTGGTTCATAAGCCACTTTCAAAACCTTTTTGGCTTTCATCAGCGGCCAAGTACTTGTTCCGACGATGGCGACATTATTTTCATAGATCATTACATCCTGCACACCAGCAATTGCTTTTGCGGCAGAATCATCTACAGATTTGATTTTCATTCCAAAAGGCGGGCGTTGCACCATGGCGTGAAGCATTCCCTCCCGATAAAAGTCTAATCCGAAAAGTGGTTTTCCAGTGAAAATTTCAAAATTATCTACGTTTTTGACGGCCGTACCAATGATTTTAAAATCTTTTGCTTCTTTAAGTGTCACTTCTTCGGGAGCAGTCATAGTAGCTGCTTCAGCTACGAATTCTCCAAAGTGACCTGATTTTTTAGACGCTTTATGCG
>JBBQDY010000407.1:0-3208 GCA_038320155.1 Cytophagales bacterium | reverse complement strand
CCGATCCACTCAAGAAACTTGCGTCTTTGAATTTCAGGGTGTAGGTAGGAATCTATATTGTCCATATTTTTTGTTTTCAAAAGAGTCAATTAACACTTAGACTGGTAGTAGCGCCACAGTCATTCTTCAAAGGCCTTTGTTAAATGAAATCATTTAAGCTTATATCTATAGAGTGCACTCGAACCTCTCGTAAACGGTAATTTTCCCGCTGTCCAATAGAGATATTCCTCCTTATCATCTACTGCGGTATTGGAAGTAAAGTCAGGAGTTTGTATATGCCCTAAAAGAACCCCCTTTGGAGAAATAAACCAGACGCCGCCAAACCCGCCTGCCAGTATTACTCCATTTTTTGAAACGGCCATCCCATCCCATCCAAGCATAGTTGAAGAAACTGTATGATCTAATATTTCCTGTACATTAAAAAAGTCTACAGCTTGAACAATATCCCCATCCTTGTTTAATTCATAACTTAAAAATCTTCCTGTTTCTGAATCTGAAACATATAGAAACTTATTATTGGAAGATAACCCGATTCCGTTAGGACCTTTTAAAGAATCAACTAATACTTTTATCTTATTATTTTCAAATTTGTAAACCCCGTTGAAAGAAAGTTCTTTCTCTTTATCCGCAGCCCCATTTATTAATCCATAAACCGGATCCGTAAAATAGAGAATGCCATTAGAACCTAATACAATATCGTTTGGACTGTTGAATTTTTTTCCTTCATAATTTGTCACGAAGTCGGTGACGGATTTATTTGATTTGGGATTTACTATTTTACCAATCTGCCTCTTCGTTTCACTGTTGGAAAGATGGTTTCCCTGCATTAAAAGCAAATCACCATTCGCATCAAGCGCCAACCCATTTGCGAAACCTGAAGGTTCCAGCCAAACCGAAAGTCCTTTCTGTTTGCTCCAGAAATAAATCTTGTTATCCGGGATATCCGTAAATAAAACACCATTTAAAGCTTCTACCCATACAGGGCCTTCCAGAAAATATTTGTCAGAAACGATTTTTTCGATTTTGTTTTTGCTTGAAAAGAACTGTTCAAATTCATCTGAAAAAACCATGAGTTCAGGAAATGCAATGTTCTCTTTTTGCTTTACCGCATTCTTGTTTTGAGCTACAGTAATGCTACTTATTGCAAAGAATACAATGAGCGGTAACAGATTTTTCATGATTGGTGAGGTTAAAAGGAGGTATATTAGTGTAATTGTAGTAGACTGTGGTTTTTTATTTTTCTCTTACCAAACTTCCCTACTTTTTAAACTTCCCATACACCCCTTGTCCCGGAAAAACATTGGATACGGTCTTGCCATTTTTCAAAACAATTGTTCCGTTCACCAAGACATATTCAATTCCTGATGAAAACTCCAGGCCGCCTTCGAAAGTAGCTTTGTCAATGATGGTATTGGGATCAAAAATGGTGATATCGGCATCAGCACCGACCTGTATCCTTCCTTTGAACCGCATCATGGGTGCAATTCCTTCCAATCGCTTTGCTGGAAGAAGGGTCATTTTTTCAATCGCTGTATTTAAGTCAATCACTTTATCTTCTCTGACGTATTTGCCCAAGACCCTCGAAAAAGTACCAGCAGTACGGGGATGGGCCAGTTTACTGTAGGGCATTCCGTCGGAACCAATAATTACTCCCGGTGCAGCGATACCTTTTTCTATCCACTCCGGTTTCATCATATGCATGATTACAAATGGGTTGGTTTTTCGTTTTGCATCGAAGGTTTCTTGAGTAAGCCGCTCGCCTGTCTCCACCAATTGCAAATCCCCATAATCAATCCCCAATCTTTCCTGCCAGCCTGGCTCAAACATAGCTGTCCCCAAGCCTGTGGATGCTGCGGTATATGGGTAGAGTTCTGTGGTGATGTCAAAACCTTTTTGGGCAGCGGTACTGACCATTTCCAGCGCAAAATCAATCTGCCCTAGCGACATGCTGTTGATGTGAACAATGTGTAAAGGCGCCCCTGTCAACGTGGCGTTGACGATAACTTCCTGAATAGATAAGATATTGGGTTCCCTCGTATGGGTAAAGACCAACGCATCCAATTCGCCAGCCATTTCAAAAACGCGAAACATTTCAGCAGGCTTTGTATTGGGAAGATACCCGATAGGAACGCCTATACCGATACCTCCTTCCTCCAAAGCTGATTTGATATTGGCAAGCGTTTTATCCATTTCTTCGGATGTTTGG
Organism: Cytophagales bacterium; assembly: GCA_038320155.1. Taxonomy (GTDB): domain Bacteria; phylum Bacteroidota; class Bacteroidia; order Cytophagales; family Cyclobacteriaceae; genus Algoriphagus. The sequence goes on along the minus strand of JBBQDY010000407.1, from coordinate 1,002 downwards.
TGTTCGAGAAATGATGGTCCTGCTATATGAGAAAAGGATTGGTGATTGGCCTGTTTCTTATGTACCAGACTTAAAAGTTCATCTACATTACTTTGATACTTTTCCATAGCCTTCATCCGCTCAAATGGCCAGCATACACTCGCCCCGTAGTGAATAAGCGCGGTTCCCTGTCTCTCCTTGTACCACGCGGCAGTATGTTCTAGTCCCCATTCCAGTTCCAAAGCCGTAGTCACTCCATCGTGCAACTGGTATTCCTGCTCCACATTGGTCATGCCATGCACATGCAGATCGATAAATCCGGGAGCTACTACCAATCCGCTCACATTGATGATTTCTTTTGCCTCCAAAGGTTCGGAACTGATCATCGTTATGCGGTTATTTAAGATCCCCACATTTCTGATCGCATCAAGTTTGGTCTCAGGATCGATGACGCGACCGCCTTGCAAAACGATGTCATATTGAATAGTGGACTGCGCTAAAGATAAATGGCTGGCAAACAATGCTAAAAAGAAGCAGAGTGAAATTGGGAGTGATTTAGATGTCATGGGCTATTTTTTAATAAAGATTCTTTGGAATAATTACCACCAACAGTTCAATTGAATTTGTATCAGGAGGGTTAAATAAAAGTTTAGCCATACCAAGAACAATCACCCATAAATTAAAAATCTCGAGGCTATTCTTGCCTCAACTTGGGACGAAATGGACCTTTAACTTCCCGAATGAATTGAAATACTTTCCTGAGGAAGATTTTTAGGAGAACTGGTTCCAAAGCCAGCTCCATTTGAAGGATATTTTCCCCAATGAAAACTCATTGAGTATAAAGTAAAAAAAAAGGATCAGCCTTATTGCTGATCCCGATAGTGATTAAACCAACTCAAAATCGATGCGGTCTTGCTCATCAACATACTTGGGCGACCGACTAATCCATGGGATGCATTGGGAATACGGACCATGGCAGATTCAACACCATTTAATTTTAATGCGGTATAATATTGCTCCGAT
>JBBQDY010000406.1:0-3232 GCA_038320155.1 Cytophagales bacterium | reverse complement strand
ATCTGATCGGGATTCAGATTAAAGATTGCCTGACCATAGTTTGCCATGAATATGAAAATCACAGCATTGATGAGACCGATAGCACCATAAAAAATCATACTTGATCTTGATGCTTTTCCAATACTTTCCCAATCAGCCTTTGCCTCCCACATCGAAAAAAACCGGACCGAACCCACATTCATCCCCAAATCCATCAAGCGTAGATAGGCATTCAGCGAAAAAACCAGCGCTATCAAGCCGTAGTCGGCTTTGCCATAATATCCGACTAAAAGTGGAATGGTCACGAATTTGGCCCCTGCGTCCAGAATTTTGGCTAAAATACCCCAGATCGAGCCTGAAAAAATCCGATGTGCAACTACTGGCTTGGTATTCAAAATAGTCTTGTGAATATTTTCTTGTGAATTTTCTTTCTCATGATCAAAAATAGTTCCTTAGCCTTATTTATACTCGATTTTATATGGCTCTATTGAATCTTGCACATAACGTAATAAAATACTAAAAAATAAGTCCCTCGGCTTCGATCGGGGTCCAGCTTTATTTTTAAAGTAGGTTTGGGGCGGCGGATACCAATATCGAGGATAAGCAATACGTCGCCACTGCCTTTGAAAACCCTAATAACCCGGGGGCCGAGCAAAGTCGAGGCCGAATAGAGCCAACGTGCAACTGAACGAATACTCATAATTTTAAATCAAGTATCCTTTTTGCAAGGTATCGAACTATAGAAGTACCGATTCCAATTTTCTTTGAAAACGCATATTCAGAATCAAAGCTAGATCTTCGTACAAGCTTTTTTTGGAAGATTAAGTTGAACTGAAAAAATTTAAATTATGACCACTATCTTAATAATAGGAGCTTTTGACCGATATAACTATGGAGACTTACTTTTTCCATTGGTAATCGAAAAACAATTAAGCACTTACGAAGCAGGATTTGAATTTGAATACTTTGGGCTGGTGGAAAGTGATCTTTCAGCCGTAGGAGGGCTTCCCACAAAAGGACTTCAGGATTTTTATACCCGATGTAGCGATCCTAATCGACCTGTGCATGTCATCATTGCAGGCGGAGAAGCCTTAGGAGTTACTTGGAATTCACTTTATGCGGCACTGAATCCGCTTTTCCAAAAAATAAATAAGCGTCACGTCAGGATCAACAAAATTATTGACCTGAATGCATTGACTCGGAAAATATTAAAAGGGAAAACTACTTTGCCATTTGTATTCGATAAGACTGACTTTGCAGGCGTAAAATCTGTAATTTTGAATTCTCTTGGCGGAAGTGGACTTAGTCCTGCAGTTTTTATGAAATACTATTTCTTGAAAGAGAAGCTTCAGAACGCAGATTATTTTGCAGTTCGGGATCAGATCACCATCGATAATCTGAAGAAAAGCCAAGTAAAAGCGGATCTTTTTCCTGACTCTGCCATTTTGATGTCAGCGTTTTATCCCTTGGAATTTTTAAGAGAAAGGGTAACTCAAGCCGTTGGAGACTATGTCGAAAAAAATAAAGGGAACTACGTCTTCGCTCAGATAAACAAGAAAACCACACGAGGGCACACGAAATCCATTGCCGGAGGTTTGGATGAAATTTTTCAAAAAGGGAATACGAAAATTTGTCTTTGTCCCATTGGAAAGGCGCTGGATCATGACGATCATGAGGCTTTGCAGGAGGTAGGATCATTGATGAAGAGTCCATTCACCTATTTCGACGCAGATAATATCTGGGATATTATGTATTTGATCGCTAATTCGAAATGCTATATCGGGACGAGTTTGCATGGCGCGATTACAGCCTCAAGTTACTGCGTGGCGCATGTTGGTCTTAAGGTGGAAAAGCTGGGCGCATATTTGGCGGCTTGGGGAGTGGAGGGGAATCAACGATCAGTAGAATTCACGGAAATCTATGATCAGTTTGAAGTTGCGACCTCAATTTCAAAAGAGTCGTGGGAAGCTTCCAAAGACCGACAGTTTGTGGAAATCAGAAAGGGATTTGATAAAATGGTGGCTATACTTAAAGGTTTAAAGGGATCTTGAAATTCCATCCTTTCCCCTTTTCAAAACATGTTAAACCGTTTTAGCATCAAATATTTTAGGCAAACCTTCCCACTTCAAAACCCTGAATTTCCATCGCTGTAGCCTTTTGCTGATGCAATTCGGCAAGGATTTTTCCGGTGGCGGGTGCCAAAGAAATTCCCATCATCGAGTGACCACTTCCTACCAAAACATTGCTATAGCCCGGGGCAAAACCGATATAAGGCAAACCGTCGGGTGAGCAGGGACGCAAACCTTTCCAGATTTGATTTTCCTGAGGAAATTTGGCTTCGAAGGCTGGATAAAATCGATTGATCGACTCGTAGATTCCTTTCACACGATTCAGGTTGATGGATTGGTTGGTGCCTGCGATTTCCATCGTTCCGCCAAAGCGGACGGTTTCGCCATACGGGCTTACGGCCACTTTCATTTCCGTTAAAATCGTTGCCTGTTTGATTTCTGGGGTATTTTCCTGAGTAAAAGAATAGCCTTTTCCTCCCATCATCGGTAGGGAAAAACCGAGCATTTTGGCGAGCTCGGCAGACCAAGAACCTCCGCAAAGGAGTATTTTTTCAGCCTCGATTTTACCTTGGTCAGTCACTACTCCAGTGACCTTTCCACCAGACTTTTCAAAATCTAAAACCTGTGTATTGACCAGGAATTTTATCCCTTTTTCTTCTAAATATTTTTTCAAAAAGCTATATAAAGCTCCGGGATCCAAGTGTGCATCGCCCGGAAAAAGCACTGCACCTCTGGCTTTGACTTCCAAATTGGGTTCTATATTTCGGATATCAGCTGGACTTAGGATTTCGGCGTCCAAACCGTGTTTTCGAGCCAAGTGGGCAAATGCAATTTCCTCTTTTTCCAACGCATCCGTCTGATACGCCATCATCAGTCCTTTTTCTACCAAAGCGATAGCAGATTCTGGATGTTCGAGTTTGAATCCTTGGTATAAGGCTTTGCTGAGGAGACTGAGATTTTTTAGAAAAGGGATCGCTTTTTTGACTTGGGTTTCATTGGCAGCTTTGAAAAATAGAAGACACCACTGAGCAAGTTTATAGTCTAATCTCGGATGAATATAGAAAGGGCTTTTGGAAGAAAACATCCAACCGATCCCTTTGCTGATCATCCCTGGAGCTGCCAATGGAATAATATGACTAGGCACGATCATGCCAGCATTCCCCGTGGAGCAATTGTCTTTCAAG
>JBBQDY010000405.1:0-3258 GCA_038320155.1 Cytophagales bacterium | reverse complement strand
AAAGGAATCTGCCCATCGAGAAAACATGGCATAGGCTTTTGCAGCCTTTTTAGCTTGATTGGGTTCGCTGATTTGCTGAAGGGTGTTTCCCTCTACAAAATCAAACAATCTGAATAGCTTTCCTTGGAATTCCACCAACCCATTTCCAGCTTGATTCCGAATTGGCAGCGGTAGCTGGAAAGGTAATCGTGTCAGATCTCCTGCTTCACTTAAAAGTGCGAGATTTTTTTCAATTCGTTTTGGATGCCTGAAAACATTAGAATTAAATCCCTGAAGGATGAATCGCCTATCTCCTATCTCGATTAAAATAGTCTCGTGAATCAGCCCTGAACCAAATTTCTGGAAGCTAAAATTTTCCACTTCTTCCAAAGGATAGCGCTGAATTAGCTCGAGAATGTGGTTTCTATTCATTGTCAAAACTACTCAGATTTTTAAAAAAAAGACATAAAAAAACCTCTGAGAATGTTCTCAGAGGTTTTTTAAGGGCCAATTTTTATTAAATAGAATAACCTTCAGTAATATTTGAAAGACTTCCCTTTTTAGAAAAATTATCAACTTTGAAATCAGTCCAAACATTGCTATTTGCAGAATTCCCTGAGCAATCCGGAGTAAGATCCACAGTCCATTTGTAACCTTGGCATCCTTTCAAATCCAGTGTCTTTTTTCTCGTTGATTCGGTTGCAGACCAGCCTTATAGACCTGCGGCGGAATCAGCTACTCCTTTTGCAAAAGTAGACACCAATTGTGCTCCGGCTATATCTTCGGACTACAGGCTCCTAGGAGGATACCGGAGATCACTAATTCTGCCAGTTCAAATAGGTTTTTTTCATATTTTTTAAAAAGCACAAAAATAATTTCAAAAGGCTTAGTTGAACCTTACTTCCAGATATTGGTATATTTGAAACAGGGATGAGAAAAAGGAGCGTTTTAATTATAGGATCCGGAATTGCAGGAATTGCAGCCGCAATTCGAATGGCGGTAAAAGGCTTTCGGGTCAATGTTTTTGAAGCCAATCCGTATCCCGGCGGAAAGCTTTCTGAGATCCAAATTGGCGATTATCGTTTTGATGCAGGACCTTCCCTTTTTACACTGCCTGAGCAAGTGGAAGAACTTTTCAGATTAGCTGGTAAAAACCCCCAAGATCACTTTGATTATTTGAAACTGCCGGTTGCCTGTCATTATTTTTGGGAAGACGGCACACAAATCAACGCATATGCTGAGCTTGATCAGTTTGCTGATGAAGTAGAGTCAAAGCTGGGAGCTTCGGGGGGTTCCATTCGCAAAGCGCTGGAAGATTCTGCTTTTATTTACGATCATCTCTCTCCGCTTTTCATGCACCGTTCATTGCATAAGCTTGGCACTTGGACCAATCCTCACGCGATGAAATCCTACTTGAAAATGGGGAAACTCGGAATCTTCTCGACTATGAATGAAGCGAACGAACGACTTTTTGGAAATCAAAAACTGGTTCAGCTTTTCAATCGCTATGCGACTTACAACGGTTCGAATCCTTATGAAACCCCTGCGACTTTGAATATTATTCCCCATCTGGAGTTTAACATTGGCGCTTTTTTTCCAAAAAAAGGAATGCATGATATCACTCAAAGCCTTTTCAAGCTTTCGAAGGAATTGGGAGTGAGGTATCATTTCGGAGAAAAAGTAGAAGAGATTCTGGTAGAGAATGGCGAAGCCAAAGGGATAAGAATCGGAGATCAATTTCATACTGCTGATCTGGTCATCAACAATATGGATATGGTCAATGCCTATAAGACCATTCTGAAGAAGCAAAAGCAACCTAAACTTCTCCTGAACCAACCCAAGTCCAGTTCGGCTTTAATCTTTTACTGGGGAATCAAGCGGAAATTTTCCGAATTGGATCTCCACAATATTTTCTTTTCGGATAACTATTTGGAAGAATTCGAACACATCTTCAAGAAAGGAACGATCACTTCTGACCCGACGGTGTATGTGAATATTACCTCTGTTTACAAGCCCGATGATGCGCCGGCAGATTGTATGAACTGGTTCACGATGATCAATGTGCCTAATAATCAGGGACAGAATTGGGATAACTTGATTGCAGAGGCTCGGAAAAACATCATCCACAAGCTCAACCGAATTCTCAAAACTGATGTGGAATCACTGATCGAGGTGGAGGAGATCTTGGATCCCCGTACGATTGAGTCGAAGACTTCCAGTGCCCAAGGTGCGCTTTATGGCAACAGTTCGAATAACAAGTTTGCTGCATTTCTCCGCCATGCGAATTACTCTTCTTCGATCAAGAATCTCTATTTCTGCGGAGGAAGTGTGCATCCCGGTGGAGGGATCCCGCTCTGCTTGCTTTCTGCGAAGATTATGAGTGAGATGATTGATTAAAAACATCAAACATTTTTTTTTCCACCTCCGTATTTATTTTAATATGAACTCAATTATTAATTGATTGCACTCATTTTGAATTTTCTTAACCTAAACAAATTCATGCTTATGCGATTTATTTTTCCATTAATTGCCTGTCTATTTCTGCACATCGCCACTGCGAACAGCCAGACTAAGTTTGGGGTAATGCTTACCCTAGAAGATGCCAATGATGTATTAAGTATTCGACCGGGATTTGGATTGGTGCTCGATCATCGATTTACTAGAAAAAGCGGAATCGAAACCGGGCTTTTTTATCGGACTTTTCGGACCTCAGGGGCATTCATGACGTCTGAACCTGCTCCAGCAGATGATTATTTTTTTCCGTTTGAAGTTAGAGAGAGCTATCTGAGTATTCCTATTTTGTATAAGTTCCATTCTAGGGTAGTAAATATCTCCGCCGGACCTACATTGGACTTTTTTGTGGGATGGCGTGATAAAAGCACCTTCTCTGGAGTTGAAGTTTCTGATTTTTCCGTGGATCCGTCTTTCTCCTTTGGAGGAATGCTTAAAATCAGCAAACCGATTCAAATCTCAGATAATCTATTTTTAGAACCTGATCTTCGAATCAATCCGATTTTAACTTCAGGAAGAATTTACGGAGGATTAGGGATTGCATTTAGTTATTTGACCAAAAAAGATTAATGGGCATCTAAAGCTTCCTTAATCAGGTCATATTCAAAACCCTTGCTCATCAAGTACTGACTTACTTTATATTTCTTTTTAAAGGGATCTGCCTCTTTGGTCTGATCCCATTTTTTCTCGGTTTGGTTGAGCAGCGTATCGTAATATTCTACAGGGTCTATCTCAGTAAGGGCCAGCTTGATGATTTTTTCCGGGACT
>JBBQDY010000404.1:0-3274 GCA_038320155.1 Cytophagales bacterium | reverse complement strand
GGATTGCTCACCACGGGCCGTCCCGTTTTTAGCAGTGTAAATTTCTCCTTGAATGAGGCATTCATTGAAACTGTTTTTCAAGAAGAGGATGGAATGTTTCAAGACCTCGGCACCATTTTCAAAAAAACTAAGAATGGGAGTATGAATGGGACCCTAAATCGAAACTTTAGCTTACTCGGTGATCCTAGTATGCGATTGGCTAGACCAGAATTTGAAATAAAAATTACCGCACTTAAGGACTTGGAGTCAGCTTCCAAATTGGACACACTGAAAGCTTTTCAAAGAGTTGCATTTGAAGCGGAGGTAAAGGATTTCGGTGAAAACCGTTTAGCTACTGAATTCTCTGGCACCTATGAAATCGAACTTCGTGATAAACCACAAGTAATTAGGACTTTGGGTGATGAAAGTTCCCCCACAGAATTTAAAGAGGAATCTATCTCTCTTTTCAGGGGAAGTGGATCAATCAGTTCAGGTGTGATCAAAGGAGAGCTGATTATCCCAAAAAACACAATGCAAGATTTTGGATCTGGAAATTTTCGGATCATTGGAAAACGAACAGGAGATAATACGGAGGCTTTTGGGAATTTTGTTTCTATAATCGGTGGATCTTTATCCAGTCTTAGTAGTGATCAAATTGGCCCTGAGATCAAGGCCAAATTTGGTAATTCTGATGAAAATCAACTCACCTTCTCCTCCACCGTAGTTCCTTTAGTTGCTGAGTTTAAAGATGAAAGTGGAATCAACAGTTCAAGCTTGAACCCCTTAGAATCTTTGCGGATACAAGTGAATGAAGATGAGGAAAAGCTTATTAGTGAATTCTATCTTGCTTCAAACAATACATTCAGAGAGGGCAGCGCGAAAGTAGAAATTAAGGGATTGAAAGAGGGTAAAAACACGGTTCGGATAAAAGCCTGGGATGCGGTTGGCAACGGGAGTGAGTTAGTTCAAGAAATCTTGGTAGAAGGAAGTCGCACCTTGCAAATCGTCACTCACAAGACTTATCCCAATCCAACAACCCATGAGAGTAAATTCCAAATCGAGCATAATCGACCTGGCGAAAACATTATAATTAGCCTATTAGTATACCAAGTAGACGGTAAAATACTATTTGAAGAAAATCAACGTTTAGTCAAGGCTAACGCCATACTGGGGGATTTGTCTTGGATTTTTTCTCAAAATCAAACCAAATATCCCGCAAAAGGAACTTATATTTACAAATTAACACTTCAATCAGAACTGGACTATTCCTCTGATTCAGTAAGTGGAAAAATCGTTATTCAATGAAAAAAATAGCCATTCTTGTTAGGTTAAACCTACTTCTTACAGTATTTACTCTGGCTACCTTATCGACCTATGCGCAAAATAGTGTGATCGTTTCCGGTCAGGATCCTGATCGTCGAGTGATTACCACTGCTGTTCCTTTTTTGAATTTCGCTCCTGATTCGCGTCATTCTGCAATGGGTGATGTGGGTGTTGCTACCTCTCCAGATGCAAGTTCGGCTCATTGGAATTCTGGCAAACTTGCTTTCATCGATGACCAAATGGGCTTCTCACTATCCTATTCTCCATGGTTAGGGAAACTGGTTAATGACATGTCCGTAAGTTATCTGACCGGATTTTTCAAAATAGATGAGGTTTCAGCTTTTGGTTTCGATCTAAGATATTTCAATATGGGAGATATCCAATTGACTGATGAATTCGGAAATGAATTAGGAGAGTTTAACCCTAGAGATATTGCAATTGGTGGTACCTATTCCAGAAAGTTATCTTCTACTTTGGGATTGGGAATTTCAGCACGTTTTATCCATTCTAATCTTTCTGGGAATATTTCTTCAGTAGGAGGATCTGAAAGTAGACCAGGGATAAGTGTTGGTACAGACGTGGGTCTATATTACACCAAGCCAATTTTTGCCGGATCTAAGGAAGGTAACTTTTCTTTGGGATTAAACTTGTCAAATATTGGTCCTAAAATCACTTATAACTCAGCTTCAGACTTAGATTACATTCCTACCAACTTTAGAATAGGAACAGCATATTCTTTGGATTTAGACCCGGCTAGCTCCATTACTTTCGCACTGGATTTCAACAAATTGCTTGTTCCAAGTCCACCTATCTATTCCACTAACGAAGATGGTACTTTGGAAACAGATGAGAATGGTAATTTGATTATCCAATCTGGAAAGGATCCTAATCGACCATTAATCTCAGGCATGTTTGGTTCATTTGCTGATGCTCCGGGAGGATTCAACGAAGAATTGCAAGAAGTCATGATTTCATTTGGTGTAGAATATAATTACAATGATAAGTTTGCCTTACGAACCGGATATTTCTACGAAAATCCAAATAAGGGTGGCAGAAGGTATTTCACCATGGGCGTAGGATTTAACCTCACCAAGCTAGGATTTGACTTTTCTTATCTAGTTCCACAAACCCAAAATCACCCATTAGCGGAAACTTTACGATTCTCGCTTTTATACACCATCCCAAATCAGTAATGACTTTAGACCGCTCAAAAGCTCCTGAATTTAAGATTCCGGATGATTTTGAAATTGTCAGCCCTTTCAAGAAACTACTGAAAAACGGGGCATTTCTTTATTATGCAGAGACTTCCGGGATCAATGCTATCAAGTTAGAACTAGTATCGAAAAGCAATCGAACTTCCTTACCACTGAATCATTCGCTTGTCCCATCTTTCACTTTACAAATGCTGCAAGAAGGGACGACTGAAAAGTCTGGTGAAGAAATAGCAGACTTTTTTGATTTTCATGCTTCTGAACTGAATCCATTTTCCTCCTATTCAAGAGAGGGATTAAGTTTATATTCTACCAAAAAGCATGTTTTTCAGGTTTTGCCTACCTTTTGTTCTTTGCTAGCAAAAGCTACTTTCCCGGAGCAAATACTCGAAAAACGAAAATCCCAGCGGAAATTGAGCATAAAGCTTTCCAATGAGAAAACTGCTTCACGAGCCAATCAATTGTTACGGAAAAGTTTATTTGGATCGGCTCATCCTTTCGGATTTGAAGCTACTGAAGAGGAAGTTTCTTTGATTACGGTAGATATACTTCGCTCCTATTATCAAAAACACCTCTGGGAAGATTTGGAGATTTTTGTGACTGGCGATTTGAATCCTTCTGAGTTGGATGAGTTAGTTAAAGCACTTGAATCAGTCCCAAATAAAGTGCATCAACCGATCCCTGATTTACAAAAAATCTCAAGTGGTCCTGGCGAGCAGGAATTTAGAGGATCAGCAGTTCAAAGCAGTATTCGAATAGGC
>JBBQDY010000403.1:0-3277 GCA_038320155.1 Cytophagales bacterium | reverse complement strand
CGGGAAAGGGAAGAAGGCGTCAGAAGCCATTACGGCTCCATTCAAGTCAAAACCAAATGCCTTTGCTTTGTCAATTGCTTGAAGCAATGCATCTACGCGGGAGGTTTGTCCTACACCGCTAGAGAAAAGTTGATTATCGTTAGAAAGTATAATGGTGTTTGATTTGGTATGCTTACAGATTTTGGCAGCAAAGACTAATGCGTCTTGCTCAGCATCTGTTGGAGCTTTTTTCGTAGCAACGGTGAAATTAGCTTTTGTTTCTGTAGCCAAATCCTTGTCCTGCTCGATTACTCCATTGAGTAAGGTCTTCATCATCTTGGTTCCTGGAAGTTCCATTTTCTGAACCAAAAGGATTCTGTTTTTCTTGCCTTTCAATACAGTTAAAGCATCTTCAGTGAATTCAGGGGCGATCAACACTTCGAAGAACAATGAATGCATCTCTTCAGCTGCTTCTTTGTCTACCGTTTGATTAGTGATCAAAACTCCTCCGAAAGCGGAAGTGGTATCTGCAGCAAATGCTTTTTGATATGCGGCCTTTACGGTTGGCGCCAAGGCTACTCCACAAGCATTGGTATGCTTCAAAATCGCAAATGCCGTTTCGCCTTTGAATTCAGCGATCAGGTTTACTGCAGCATCCACATCTACCAGATTATTATAGGAAAGCTCTTTTCCATTCAATTGATCAAAAAGTGCTTCCAAGTCTCCAAAGAAATGAGCCGACTGATGAGGATTCTCGCCGTAGCGAAGTGCTTTTGATTTATTTTCAGAAACTTTTAAAGAAGGAATATTTTCTACCTGATTGAAGTAGTTGAAAATATGGGTATCGTAATGAGAAGAAACCTGAAATGCCTGGGCTGCGAAATAGCGTCGATCTTCTATCGTAGTGCCACCATCTTGAGCAGTTAATTTCTCCTCTAGTTCAGCGTATTGATCTTTGGAAGCGACGATAATCACATCTTTAAAATTTTTGGCCGCAGCACGGATCAGAGAAATCCCACCAATATCGATTTTCTCAATAATATCAGATTCGGATGCCCCGGAAGCTACTGTTTCCTCAAATGGATACAAATCCACAATCACCAAATCAATTGCTGGAATATCGTATTCGGCTGCTTGTGAAAGATCGCTCTCGTTTTCTCTTCGATATAGAATCCCGCCAAAAACTTTTGGATGCAAGGTCTTCACCCGACCTCCAAAAATGGAAGGATAGCTAGTCAATTCTTCCACAGGAATAACCTCAGCTCCTTGCTCTTCGATGAATTTCTGAGTGCCTCCTGTGGAGTAGATTTTTACGCCATGTTGCTTTAGAAGGGCAATGATCGGTTCGAGATTGTCTTTGTAATAGACTGAAAGTAGGGCTGATTGTATTTTTTTGACTGCCATTTAAGATGGATTTGGATGAATGCCTGAGAAGTCGCAAAGGTAGAAAAAAAGGGCAGAAGGCGGAGGGAATTGTCGAATAAGGGATCGTTGGGTAATCTGCAAATCAGTTCACTGTAATTTTGAGTCTATTCAAATGGGAACAGGAAATAGCCTGTAGTGACTTTTCTAAAGTATCATGGCAAAGGAAATCTCTAGCAATGTGAGTCCGGTCTTCGTTCATCAACCACTTGAAGTGAGCATATCTTACCATTGACCAAATACATTCGCTTACTGGCAGAAAAGTGCGCGTACATATTTGACATTATTTCACAGCAACATGTTAATTACCCTTCTCGATTTTCTCTTCAACTTTCTCTTCCTCAGCGGCATTTGTGTCTTTCAAACCTTCCGTATTATCCTCATCAGGTTCAAAATTTAGACTTATGAAAATAGGGTAGTGGTCTGATCCTACATCTTCAAGTTTATCAAGAGATAGTAATCCAAATTCCTTAGAGTAAAAAATATGATCTAAGGGATAGCGAAACAAAGGCGTCTTAACACTGTAGGTATTGAAAAATCCTCTGCCTTGACGAGGATCGACCAGCCTACTGTATTTCCTGAAAAGTTTTGAGGTGACAGACCAAGCCACATCATTTAAGTCGCCAGCCACAAGGGTTGGATTTTTTGAATCTCTGATTTTTTCGCCTATGAGCAGCAATTCTGTATCTCTTTCGTACGTATCCGTCCCTGGCATTGGCGGCTCAGGGTGCACCCCGTAGAAATCAATTTTATTTCCTGATGGCAGGGTGATCTTGGTGAAAATAGAAGGTATACTATCCTTTACCAGAAAATTTACAGCACTTTCGGTAAGCGGAAGTTTTGATAGCAGAATTATTCCATAGGTATTTTCTAGCGGATGTTTGATAGAATAGGGGAAATCCACCTCAAGCTTATTGATAGCGACAGCCCATGCTTGATCAGGTTCGGTAATCAGCAGAACATCGGGATTAACCTTTTTTACGAGCGCCTGAAATTGATCCTTCTCCTCATTTTCCATGCGTACATTCGAAACCAATAGTGAAAATGAGTTTTCCCCAGGCTGCTTATTACTATCCTTCGCCTGAGTGTTGTAAAGGGTCGTATACACCAACACAAACTGGATTTGATAGGTTAGGCAAATTGCCAAAATGACCAATAGGGGTAGTTTGTATGACCATTTGAATTTAAGAAAAACAAAGGCCAGGATTATTGCTACCAAGGTAAAAAAAGCAATCTGCACTCTGGGAAAATCCCATATTCTAATCCACCATTCCGCAGAATTGATCAAAGGTAATCCTGTGGTAATAACAACAATAGCGCACAAAATTAAGGTGATAACGCGAATTGATTGAGATAAAATCCTCCTGTAGCTTGTCATGTAATTTTAAATGGGTAACTGGTTTAGGTTGGCAATGTAATATTTTTACCTGTCCAGAATCTTGCCAGTAAATAAATTTAATCATTGAAACTCCAATGAACTTTGGATTTCTTCGGTGTTCGTCTGCCCGAAATGTCAATTTCATTTGGTGGAGAAGATCTTCAATGCGATTGACAAAAGGCTGACGCCAAGATCCCGAGATGTTAAGTTTCTTGTTGTTGTTTAGATCTTCAAATCCAGACTAATCCGGATGAATGAGATCAACAGTACGAAATGCCACGCAGGCTTGGAATTTTTAAGTCGGAAAGAATTCCATTAAAAAAGTCCGAAACCTTTCGCTTTCGGACTTTAACATTTCTAAAATTAAATTACTATCTAAATTCGTCGCGATTGTAAAAAGTTTCGTCGTCTGGATAATCAGTTTCCGTTTTAGGCTTTGAGTAAGAACTAAAAACGTCCACTTCATATTCTCTGTAGACCGGTGTACCTTTTTTCAAT
>JBBQDY010000402.1:0-3282 GCA_038320155.1 Cytophagales bacterium | reverse complement strand
GTAGTGTCTATGACGCAGTGGCACCACTCCGATTCCATCCCGAACTCGGTTGTTAAACGCTGCGGTGGCGAAGATATTTGGCGGGTCACTGCCTGAGAAAATACCTCGATGCCTGGGATTCTATTTTACATAAACAAAGCCTCTTTTCTCATATAAAGAAAGGGGCTTTTGTTTTTTTGAGATGAGCGCTTAGGGGCTTGCAATTAAATATAACCCAATACGGTTTATACCATTTTTTGAAAGTTATGCAAGACTTATGTAAAAACTCAAAGACAGAATTATCAATGTCTGGCGGTATTTTATCTCTATCACATCTTTAAAAAAATCGTATTACTTAAGGCTTGGGAGGCTTTAAGATAATAACTGGAGTTTAGACTAAATAAAGATGAGAACGGTGGCCAAAGAAGAACTATAGCCACCGCGCCGGGAGAGAATGAGGGTGAAAAATAAAACCTATCCACTCCTTAAATGAACAGTGAACGATTAAAGGACTTTCGTCAAGCAGCATATGATTTATTAGTGAAAGCGAAAGATGCCACATTTGAGCTCATGGATTCAGTGATGACCACGCCCGAATGCGTCATGTTTAGCGGAATTTTCGCTCAATCCATTATTCAATCGTCAATGGCCAAGCGTCTACGAAGCGTTACAAGACTGTAGACCAGACCGAAAAAAACTGATGCTGCTGTATCTCCAGCAATTACAGGAAGAAGCACCCCCAACGGAACACATATTAGTGGCAATCGACCACACTGCATGGGGGAGACCCGATGCCAAAACATTAAAAGACAGAACTCATGAATACCACTCCAGGCGTAATTATTGGACAGGGATACAGTACAATTGCGTGGATACCCGAAGCACAAGGAAGTTGGGCATTACCCCTACTCCATGAACGAATTAGGGCTTGCTGAATAAGCGTAAAACCCTTACATTAAAAGACTTTGGCTCGTTTAGGCGCTGATAATGTGTAAGACTCGCAGCTCAAATGAGTCAAAAGCCGATCACACCATCACTTTCGTAATGTACCGAAAAGTTGACCCAACCCCAAAAGAGCCATCCAACTTTGACCTCCCCTTCGAGGGGCAATTGTCAGAGAATAATCGTTGGGTAATCATGGCGAAACTAATTCCGTGGTCAGAATTTGAAGTCGAATATGCCCAAAATTTTACAGTCTCTACTGGAGCTCGGGCCAAATCATTTAGGATGGCATTGGGGGCATTAATAATTAAAGAAAGGTTAGGAACCAGCGACAAAGAAACAGTAGAAAAAATAAGGGAAAACCCATACCTACAATACTTTATAGGTAGGACAGCCTATAGTGATGCTTCACCATTCGATTCATCCATGTTCGTTCATTTTAGGCAGAGAATAGGTGTCAACCTAGTCAATAAAATCAACGAAAAAATGGTCAAAGAGCAGACCGAAGTGCCAGGCGAAGGAGTTGAAAAAAAATCATCAGAAATAAGTGAACCAAAAAATCAAGGAAAATTAATATTAGATGCAACCTGTGCGCCAGCAGACATTAAATATCCGACAGACTTAGGACTATTAAATCAAGCGAGAGAACATACCGAAAAAAATATAGACGCTCTACATACTCAAATCCAGTCACCAGTAAAAAAAAAACCAAGAACATATAGAAACACAGCCAGAAAAGAATACTTAAAAGTAGCAAAAAACCGGAAATCATCACAAAAAACACGGAAAAAAGCTATCAAGAAACAACTCCAATATATCAAAATAAATTTAGCTCACATCGATGGTATGGGAGAGCTACAGTTTTTGAGTAAATATCATTACAAAATGCTGTTAGTGGTAACAGAAGTCTACCGTCAACAGTTATGAATGAAAACAAAAAAAATAGTATAGATGACCGAATAGTAAGTTTAACCCAACCACACATCCGCCCGATCGTCAGAGGAGAAGCCGGGAAATCCGTTGAATTTGGAGCAAAGCTGCTTGCTTTGTTGTCGCAACGGATACGTATTTGTAGACGGGATTAGTTGGGATAATTTTAACGAATCTGGAGACTTAAAAACACAAGTAGAAGAATTTCAACGGTTCACGGGATTCTATCCCGAATCAATTCATGTATATCAAATTTATCGCACGAGATAAAATCGATCTTGGTGTAAGGAAAGAGGGATTAGAATGAGTGGCCCCCCTCTAGGAAGACCCCCGACAAATATCAGCAAGTCAACAAAAAAACAGGCTCAGTTAGACGAGAGAATTCGCAACTCGATTGAGGGAAAATTTGGAGAAGCTAAAAGAAGATTTAGTCTCGATAGATTGATGGCTAAACTGTCTAATACTTCTCAAACAGCAATCGCCATAACTTTTCTGGTGATGAATCTTTCTGCCCTGCTACGGCAGGCTTTTTGGCTTTTTTCTGTCTATTTCAGAACAAACAACTTTTTTCAGGTTTTCTGCCTTTACTAATTAGTAAAAATTATGTTTATCCAAAAAATATTGAATAAAACTTATCTCATCAACGTGATCGCGAATTCATTCATCTTTCTAAATGCTGTTTTCTGACTTTTTCAGCAAGCCCTACTTATAACCCACATTCCGCAGATAAATTGCCATTCCTAATAATTATTTGATGTTGGGTAGCTGTAAGCCTTACAACCCACATTCCGCACCCTAGGGTGTCACAGAGTATAATTACTCAGAACAATCGATTTTTCAAGTGATCAATTATGCCTTTCAAAAAACTTTTCTCCGTTTATCTACGGTACTAAAGTAGTAACTGCTCAAAAACCGCTGAAAAAACACAAAAACCGCTGGTAAATCAGTGAATAGGAAGGCTGGAACCACCTAAACTCGTTGGCTCTCCTTCAGATTATCTAAAATCACCAGCGGTTATTGAGTAGTTACCTAAAGTATAATTTATAGCTTGATTGTTCAATAAAAATAAGTAAAAACCGATTGTGACAGTTGAGGGTGCGGAATGTGGGTTACAAAGTATAAATTATACTGATTTTAAATGCCAATTTTTGCTCCGAGCTTATTAATAAATTTTATTAATAAGCAGTCCCACATCTGAGTCAAGATGTCGAAAATTTGTTAAATTACTTGATTTATAAGTCAATGTGCGGAAGGTGGGTTTCAAGC
Organism: Cytophagales bacterium; assembly: GCA_038320155.1. Taxonomy (GTDB): domain Bacteria; phylum Bacteroidota; class Bacteroidia; order Cytophagales; family Cyclobacteriaceae; genus Algoriphagus. The sequence continues at coordinate 165 of JBBQDY010000402.1, read as the reverse complement.
ATTCCCAGTGCTGCGACTCAGATCTGCGGAATGTGCGCTAAAGAGCGATCGCACAAAAACTGCCGCAGTTGCACACCGATCGCCTCCAGAGAAAAATGAGTTTCCACCCGAATGCGAGAGCGCTTGCCCAACTCCCGCCCCCACGCCCGATCGTCTAAAACCCGA
>JBBQDY010000401.1:0-3289 GCA_038320155.1 Cytophagales bacterium | reverse complement strand
AACTAATCCCTATCCAACTAATGCAGAATCAGAGATTCCCTTTTATGTGTATCCTAATAAGTGCACATACGTAATTAAAAACTAAATCTTGATTGGAATCGGATCAAATTCCCCTCCCGATGGCCATAGGGATCAAAGGGGCAAGAGCCTGTCCCGAATATCGGGAGGGGTTTTTCAAATCAAAACAGTAACAAATTTGGCTACGTGCAGCTTTGCGGATACACATTAAGACTAATTACAAGCGTCATAGGTAATGTGGATTTAAAATTAGAATAGTGATATCCCCCAAACCCAATACTGACAGATCATCTAAACCAAACCAATACAAAAAAAATGATGCTTAATCGGCATCATTTTTCTTTTCGGTTTCATTTGGTTTTTTTTGTATAAACTCTTCTTGGGGCTTTTTGTCCGGTATATCTTTGTTCCGGTCTTTTGAGTAATCTGTAGCTCCCATTTTCTCCAAAAGCGATTTTTTCTCTTCTTTCTTTTTCATAATTATTTTTTTTATCCACTGATCAAATTTCCGTAACGATCAAATCTATAGTTTTTTGTATCTCCACGGAAGTTGATTCGGAACTCATATTCCGACCCAACTTTAACGGAATCAACACGCTCGATCTGCTTATTTTTAAAGTTATCATTTTTTGATAAATTGACTTTAAAGTCATCTGAAAGCCTATCCTCGATATTAAGATTTTCTTTTTGGTACTCCTCCAGAGAATCAGTAGCAGTGTAATCCAATCCAGGCATATTTTCAGGATTTCTCAGATTTCGGGTTTCCTGATCATGGTCATATTCCTTCGCTTCCATTTCGGAACCGTTGGAATCCGTATTCTTATTTGGGCCGGAACAGCTGCAAATAAGGAATATTGCTAAAACAGGTAAGATTGAATTTTTCATAATATTCATTCATTTAGACTTTAAAATAACAATATCATTGCCATCGCCCATAAGCCGCTCGAAGTCTTGTTTTGAATAATTCCAGCTTTCCGATCGTTGCGAAAAATCCTCAGAGTGGGGTATTTATGCAGAAAACCTAAATTTTTATTTACTCACTGATAAACTAGAGATTCTTATTTTCGAAAGAAAAAATACAATAGCACACAAATAAGATTGGATAAGAATATCGGTTAAAAGCGATAAATGCATTAGAGTAGTTTCTTAGAGTCATATTCCTGCGTTTGAATAATGAATGTATCGCTGGATATAAATTTCAGTGCAGATTTCCTTTTTTTAAAATGTCTATTGGAACAGATTATGGAATTACAATCGGTACAACCAATAACAAACTTATGAAAATCGAAATCACTCGGATTTTTCCATTTTCCATGATGTCTTTAGCAGCATCTGTCTTCCTGTTACTCGCGTGCGGCAACAATCAAGAATCAGGTGCAGATTATTCAGCAGAAGATGCTACCGAAGAAAACGTATTCAAGGCGGATGAAAACAAGATAGAAAATGGCCAAACCAACTTCGAAAACAACGAATCAGTTTCCATTACCATAGATCCGGAACAAAATTTTGACTGGGATACTTTTAAGCAACAGTATCAATACATAAATCAGGAGGAATCCACTGGCGACAAAATTGTCGGAAGCTGGATAGATTGGGGAGATTATCAATATAGATTAGATGTTATCAAGGGTGGAACCAAGCTCGAGCTTCTTACTTTTATTAGACGAAGTGATAGCGATTTGGCTCAAGAAACTCTTTTGACAATGAGCGTAGCCGACCAACTAAAGCTATCTACTTTATGGGTTCAGATGGAAACCTTAGCTGTGGACCTAGAATCAAACCTTGATGGATCCAAGCTTTTGCTCAAGAATGAAGTAAATGAATAGTTGAATTGTTGAATAATTACCTACCGATGGCCCAGTACACTTTGTATTGGGCCTTTTTTTTGAGATTTTAGTTCTGATATGTAGAGGGGACTTAATCTGTCAGATTTTCAACCTGATATTATTATGACCAAGATTTCTTTTCTTTAGATTTCCATAAAAAAAAGAATAATGTCCAATCTCTTTCTTCGCCTTTTGGCCTTAGCATTAATCCAGCTCCTATTTTTCAGTTCTGGAAATACCCAAACGCTCACTTCTAAAGAATTTACAAAACAAGATAGTCTTCGCGGATCTATCACTGAGCAGAGAGCTTGGTGGAATTTATTACACTATCATCTCGAGGTCCAAGTAGACCCTGAGAAAAAGTTTCTATCGGGAATCAATACGATGAAATACGAGGTCATCGCCTCAGGAAAAGTGTTACAAGTTGACCTACAAAATCCAATGAAGCTGGATAAAGTAGTCCAAGATGGGCAGGAATTAGTACTATCAAGTGTAGCTTCGGCTCATTTCATACAACTCACTAAAAATCAAGAAATAGGAAAAGTTTATGAAATTGAATTCCATTTTTCAGGATCACCAGTAATCGCAGTTCGCCCTCCTTGGGATGGAGGATTGACTTGGACTCAGGATTCAAATGGATTGCCATTTATTGCCAATGCAAATCAAGGAATCGGATCCAGTATTTGGTGGCCAAATCGAGACCATCCTGCTGACGAACCTGACCATGGGGTTTTGATTTCCGTCGAAGTTCCGGAAAACCTAATGAATGTCTCCAACGGAAGGCTCATCAAGACCGATCATAATAAGAAAGCAAAAACCAAGACCTACCACTGGGAAGTCAAAAATCCAATCAATAACTACGGCATCAATATCAACATAGGCGATTATGTCCATTTTGGAGAAAAGTATCCAGGTGAAAAGGGGCCTTTGGACATGGATTATTATGTGCTTCGGGAAAATCTAGAAAAGGCCAAAGTCCAATTTAAAGATGCTACTCGAATGATGGAGGCCTTTGAGCATTGGTTTGGTCCCTACCCTTTCTACGAGGACGGATTCAAATTAGTAGAAGTCCCCTATCTCGGTATGGAACACCAAAGTTCGGTTACCTATGGAAACGGCTTCGCTAATGGATATCGCGGAACTGATTTGAGTGATACAGGATGGGGAATGAAGTTCGACTTTATCATTATCCATGAAGCGGGTCATGAGTGGTTTGCCAATAATATCACGAACAAAGATGTCGCCGATATGTGGATTCATGAGGGATTTACAGCCTATTCGGAAAACCTTTTTCTGGATTACCATTACGGAACTGAAGCAAGCAATGCCTATGTATTAGGAACCAGAAAGCGGATAGCTAATGATAAACCGATCATCGGTCCTTATGGGGTAAATAAAAACGGCTCTTCCGACATGTATTATAAAGGTGCCAATCTGCTCCATAC
>JBBQDY010000400.1:0-3300 GCA_038320155.1 Cytophagales bacterium | reverse complement strand
GCCACTTCCGTTTTAGCTAATCTGATCAGTTCTATGTTTTCTGCTTCGAGAATCACCTATGCTTTAGCTTTGGAAAAATCGCTTCCAGCTTGGTTTGGTGAGGTCAGCCCAAAATTCCTCACCCCGGCAAATTCTGTATTTTTCTTTGGTATAGCTGCTTTCGCCTTGGCAGCCATGGGTTCGTTTACTTTCTTGGCAGCAATGACCGTGTTATCCCGATTGTTTCTTTTTATCATGACTTGTGCAGCGATTCCGGTATTGAGACCAAGATTTCGAGATCAAGGCTATTTCATTCTTAAAGGAGGTTACCTGATTCCAGCTTTGGGAATTTTGGCCTGCCTATGGTTGATGCTTCAGGTGAGCTGGACTTCGGTTTGGTTGACCGCAGTTTTAATCGGAGTAGGAACCGCTTTGTATTGGTTAGGTAAATCTCAAAAGTAAACTCCTCCCTTTCTCATTAATTCCTAATTTCGCAGCATGTCTAGACAAACGCTTGCTATACGAACCGTTATTTTCAGCATGGTCAGCAGTGTGTTTTTGGCTGCGATCAAGTTTCTAGCTGGGATTTTTGGAAATTCTTTTGCCTTGATTGCAGATGGAATCGAGTCAGTGGTGGATGTCTTTTCCTCAATTTTGGTCTTGGTAGGTTTGCGCTATGCAGAGCGACCTCCAGATGAAAATCATCCTTACGGTCATGGAAAAGCCGAACCCTTGATCACTTTTTTGGTGGTGGTATTCTTGGTAATGTCTGCTGCTACCATAGCCTGGCAGGCAATAATTAATATTCAAGACCCACATGGGCTTCCAGAACCATTTACCCTGATAATCCTAGGAGCAATAATTATTTGGAAGGAAATCTCCTTTCAGATCGTCATCAATCGAAGTAGAAAACTGAAAAGCTCTGCGTTGAGAGCGGAAGCTTGGCATCATCGCTCGGATGCGATCACTTCGGTAGCAGCTTTTGCGGGGATTTCAATAGCCATTTTTGCTGGTGAAGGTTTTGAAGCAGCTGATGATTATGCCGCTTTGGTAGCTGTGGCATTTATCCTTTACAATTGTTATCGAATCTTCCGTCCAGCCCTTGGTGAGGTCATGGATGAAGATATTTACAGCGATTTGAATGAAAAAATTCGTCTGATTTCTGTCAATGTCAAAGGAGTCAAAGACACCGAAAAGTGTTTTATCCGAAAGGCTGGAATGAAATATCACGTCGATCTGCATGCGATTGTAGATGGGGAGATTTCCGTAAAAGAAGGACATCATATTTCGCATCAACTGAAAGATCGGCTACGCGAAGAAATTCCTGAATTAGGCAATGTATTGATTCATGTGGAGCCCTTTGTTCCACTTTCCAACTGATTAGCCTAGCAAATCGAAACACTGTCTGGCGATTTCCAATTCCTCATTGGTCGGAATGATGAAAATTTTGACTTGGGAATTCGACTTCTGAATGGCACCGATGCCTTTTTCGTGCGCTTCGTTTTTTGACTCATCTAGGTGAATCCCAAGGAAACTCATGTCCTCGCAGACCAATTTTCGGGTCAAATAATCATTTTCGCCAACTCCAGCGGTAAAGACAATTGCATCCAATCCATTAAGAATTGCAGCAAACGAACCAATGTATTTTTTGATTCGATACGCATAGAGCTGATATGCCAAAATAGCTTCTGGCTCTCCTTGAATATATTTTTCCCGAATATCTCGCATATCGCTGAATCCGGTCAGTCCAAGCATTCCGCTTTTTTTGTTCAAGATCGAATTAACTTCTTCTATACTGTAGCCCAGCACATTTACCAAATGAAAAATAACGGATTGATCGATGTCACCAGCCCGTGTTCCCATGACTAACCCATTCATCGGTCCGAACCCCATGCTGGTATCGATGCATTCCCCCCCGCGAATAGCAGCCATGCTACAGCCATTCCCTAAATGAATGGTAATGACTTTCGAGTCTGGCTTTTGCACCAGTTTCACTGCAATTTCTGAGACAAATTTGTGACTCGTACCATGAAAACCGTAAGATCGAATCCCGTGCTTTTCATAAAATGCATTGGGAATGGGCATTCGGTAAGCTACAGGATCCATGGATTGATGAAATGCCGTATCAAAAACGGCCACTTGTTTTGCAGCTTTGAAAATCTGTTCTGCCACTTCTATTCCCAGGTAATTTGCAGGATTGTGCAAAGGAGCCAAAGGAAATAGTGCTCGGATTTCAGCTTTGCTTTCTTCGGTGATCAGTTGGGTTTTAGAAAACTTCTCCCCTCCATGTACTACTCGATGCCCTACTACCTCGACTTCTGTGGGATCAGTCAATACTCCGAATTCAGGATGAGTGAACCAAGCTGCCACGGCATGAAGTCCGGCTTCATGATCAGGGATTTCGAGGATTTCGGAATAGTTGAATTCTCCGGTTTCTAAGAAAGCTCGATAATCCAACTTTGCGCCTTCCAAACCAATCCGGTCGACCATCCCCGAACAGATTACTCTGGCTTCTGGCATTTCGATCAATTGATATTTGATCGAGCTACTTCCAGAGTTGATGACAAATATTTTCATTGCTTAAGATTGTTGAGCTTGAATGGCTGTAATCACTACTGTGTTAAATATATCAGCTACTGTGCAGCCTCGGCTTAGATCATTGACAGGTTTATTGAGGCCTTGGAGCATTGGACCAATCGCCAAAGCACCGGTCTCGCGCTGAACTGCCTTGTAGGTGTTGTTGCCGGTATTGAGATCAGGGAAAATCAGAACACTTGCCTGGCCAGCTACTTCAGACGTTGGAAGCTTCTGTCTTCCGACGCCTGGATCTACGGCAGCATCGTATTGGATGGGCCCTTCAATTTTCAAATCTGGCCTTCTGGATTTTACAAGTTCTGTTGCTCTGCGGACTTTTTCCACGTCTTCTCCAACTCCGGATGTGCCAGAAGAATAAGAAAGCATGGCTATTTTAGGTTCAATTCCAAACATTAGGGCTGACTCCGCCGCCGAAATAGCGATATCTGCAAGTTGCTCGGAGCTTGGATTTGGTACCACAGCACAATCTCCAAAGACTGAAACACGATTGGGAAGACACATGAAAAATACAGACGAGACGGTCGAAACACCCGGCTTGGTTTTTACAAATTGTAAAGCAGGTCGGATCGTGTGCTGAGTAGTATGAATTGCCCCAGAGACCATTCCGTCAGCCTCCCCCAGAAAAACCATCATCGTCCCAAAGTACGATACATCAAGCATCAGATCGCGGGCCATTTCCAAAGTCACGCCTTTGCTTTTGCGAAGCTCATGAAGAGTCTGGGCATA
>JBBQDY010000399.1:0-3306 GCA_038320155.1 Cytophagales bacterium | reverse complement strand
ACTTTCCAGGAATTTTGCTGCGCAAAAGTTTGGATACAGATAAATAAAACGAGTGCTGTAAAGAGGTATTTCATAGAAATTATTTTTGGTCGATCAGACAGAAGATAAAATACTAATTCAAAAGCAGGCCATCAACTTCTTCTTTTAAGGTAGAGATATGACGTTTGATAATTGACCAAATTATAGCATCATCAATTCCATCATAAGCATGAATGAGCCGATTTCTAAGACTAATAATTCTTGATGCATTCTCGAGTTTGTTAGATTTATTCATCTTGAGAAATTGATTTACAGCCTCTCCAATTATGCCCAGATGTCGCTCAACCGCACTTTTTGTTTTCAGATCTTTTTGATACTCTTGAAAAGAATTTATCTGCCTGGTAAAGCTTTCGATCAAGGCTATTGAATTACTGATATCAGACAAATATTTTTTCTCTTTGTCTGTCATAAATCAGTTTTTTTGTGGCTTCAATTGACTTTTTTAAATAGGGGTTTTTTAATGAATCTTCTGTTAGTAGATCAACCTTTCTATCAAAAAATTTTTCAAGCTCATCCCAAAATGAAAGCAGTGCCTCACCGCGATCAATTGGATTGTCTATCCCAATTTTGACTATCAAGTCTATATCACTAATCTCGGGATTGAACCTATCAGATGCAGAAGAACCGAAGGCAAATAGGTTTTCAACCTGATGCGATTGACAAATTGCCAAAAACTCCTTTCGCTTTGATTTGATGGTTGATAGAATGAACATAATCAAATATAAGAATATAATTCCTTGATGATTTTTCAGATGAATTACAAAAATTCAAAAGGTTTTAGTCTCACGATTCATCAATTCAACTGAATTCCTATTTCCCCAAATCCAGAATATCCCGAATTTTGTTGATTTCAGCCAAATCCGAATAAATGGAAGCCCCATCACTTTCAGCCACCTTGGCTCGGATATCAGCTAGGTTGGCGATGAAGCCATCCAAAGCCGCCAGAATATTGTCCTTGTTTTCAGTGAGAATCGGTGCCCACATTGCAGGACTTGATTTGGCTAATCGAACGGTAGAAGCGAAACCTGAACCTGCCATGTCAAAGATGTTTTTGTCGTCGGCCATTCTTTGCAAAACAGTTTTTCCTAACATAAAGGAAGAAATGTGGGAAAGGTGCGACACAAATGCCAAATGGCGATCGTGTTCCTCAGGATCCATAAACCGAAGTTTGAGATTCAAGGAATCAAAGAGTTCATACGCCTTTTCTTTCAAATGAAGGTCGGTTTTCTCCAGTTCACAAAGGATCATCACCTTTCGATCCAATAGATCAGCAAATGCTGCTTTTGGGCCTGAATACTCAGTTCCAGCAATCGGGTGACCAGCAAGAAATTGCTTCCGCTTGGGATGATTTTTGGCTAGCATACAAAGTTTCCCTTTCGTAGATCCCAGGTCAATCACCAATGTTTCTGGTCCGATTTGATCCAGCGTTTTGGTGAGCAAATCGCCCAGTGTATCTGCAGGAGTTGCCAAGATCACGATATCTGTATCCAGATCAGGACTTTCTTTTACCTCGGTGATGATCCCAAGAGTCAAAGCGTCTTTTTGGTTTGGCTCAGAAATGTCAGATCCTGTTACTTTCAGCTCTGGGAATTTTCTTCTGGCCGCTAGGCCAAATGATCCTCCCAAAAGTCCCAGTCCGATAATGTGTATTTTTCTCATAGTCAATTAAGGTTTGATTCGATTAATTGCTTCCAGAATCTTGAATTCGGGCATGCAAAGTGATATTCTGACATAATCCTCGCCCGACGGCCCAAAGATTTTGCCAGGCGTGATAAAGATATTTTTCTCATACAAAAGCTCATCTACTAATGCTTCGGCCGATATTCCTTCCGGAACTTTGCACCAAACAAAAAGCCCTGCTGAATCTTTGGAATAGCTCAAGCTTAGTTTTTCTGCAAGCTTCCAGACTAATTTTCTTCGGCTTTGGTAATTTTCATCCAAGTCCGAAAACCAGGTTTTTCCTAAGCTCAAAGCCGCTATGGCTCCTTTTTGGATTCCGAGAAACATCCCGGAATCCATATTGCTTTTCACTTTTAGCGCAGCGGCAACCCAATCTGCTCTGCCGGCGAGAATACCCACACGCCAACCCGGGATATTGAAAGTTTTACTCAAGGAGTTTAATTCCAAAGCAACCTCTTTTGCTCCTGGAATAGCTAAAAGCGAAATTGGGTCCGGATTCAGGATGTGGGAGTAGGGATTGTCATGAAGGAGCACAATGTCATTTCGGGTTGCAAAAGCCACTAAATCCTCCATAATCGAGATACTTCCCGGCGCCCCTGTTGGCATATGAGGATAGTTGAGCCACATAATTTTAACCTTACTCAGATCTTTTTGCTCCAAGGATTCCAGATTTGGTCTCCCTTTTTTTGAAAGGTCCAATTGATAGAAAATAGGTTCTGCACCAAGCAATTTGGCTACAGCAACATAAGTCGGGTAGCCCGGATCAGGAATAAGAACCTGATCACCTGGATTGAGAAAAGCCATGCTGAGATGCATGATTCCCTCTTTTGAACCCATCAGTGGGAGAATTTCTTTCGCTGGATCGAGCTTTACGCCATATTCTCGGGAGTAGAATGCTGCCATAGCTATCCGCAATTCAGGAATTCCCTGATAGTTTTGATAGCCATGTGTTTTTTGATTGTCCGCGGTGCTGCGCAAAGCTTCAATCACAGATCGATCCGGGGATAAATCTGGACTTCCAATTCCCAGATTGATCACCGGTTTGCCATCTGCGATCATTTGATTGACTTCTCGGAGCTTTGCCGAAAAATAATATTCCTCTACCGAGTTGACTCGATCTGCAAATCCCTTCATTGCTTTCTGCTCATGTATTTTCCGAAAATTTTTACTTCTCCAAACTGGAGCTGACTCAATTCCATAGCTTCTTGGAATGTGTCATAGTTCTGAAATTCAGCATCCATAAAAAATGCATATTCCCAAGGTTTATCAATCACTGGAATCGATTGGATCTTACTCAAATCCAAACCCTTTTCATAGAGCATGGTCAATAATTTTGATAATCCACCGGGTTGATTTTTGATGATAATCTTAAATGATGCTTTGTTTGGAGTGTAAAGCGTATCATTTTGTTCCTGTTGTAAAATGATAAAACGCGTAAAATTATCTTTGACAGTCTGAATGTCTTTATCCAAAATCTCCAATCCATAAATCTCAGCCGCAATCTCACTTGCAATGGCTGCGACCCCTTTTAGATTTTGCGCCGAAATTCGCTGTGCCACTGTCGCAGTATCGATATCATCCTTTTGA
>JBBQDY010000398.1:0-3309 GCA_038320155.1 Cytophagales bacterium | reverse complement strand
CTGATCAAATCGAATTGGAGATCAAATCAGATCAAGCTATCACATTGAAATCGATCAAGGTTTACAGCCTTGAAGGAAAAGATGTGACTGGGATTATTTCCCTTCAAAAAGGAAACGTCTCTACCTATCGAATGGATATTTCTGCGATCGCTGCCGGTACCTATTTGGTGATGTTGGAAGGGGAGGAGCGGAAAGTGTTTATTGGGAAGTTTGTGAAGCGGTAAGCTTTTACGATTATATGATTGTTCGCAATTATGGCAGTGGCCTTAATTCTTTGTTTGCCCGGTTTGAAGACCGAAGACCGAAGACCGAATGACCATGCCTGATTTTGGTTTATACTTTAAGTCTACAGGATTGTTGATTTATTGATTTCTATTGCTGGCAAAAAGTGGATACTTAAAACTAATTTAGTTTGTATGTATGTTTATAATTGCACCAGTAACCAAATCAAATTTTCAGTAGTCGAATTCGCTCGATGTCCGGATAAAATGGCTCTTGAGAGGGGAGAAAAACTACCCCGATGGCCGAGCGAAGTCGAGGCCGTTTGGCTTAGCAATCGCTTTTGGCGGATAATTATTTTTGCTGAAATTGATAAATTAAAACTATGTCACCCTTTTTCATTTATACCTTTCTTTTAGGTCTTCGACTCTGTACAAGTCTTCTTCCTCCTCTAAAAATTTGAAAGCATTATTTTCTTCTGTGATTTTTTGAATTCCCTTGGTTAGGAGTTCATCATCAAGTTTGCTTAATAAAAAATCCGCGAAATCATTTACCTCTTTGATTTTATCCGAAGGGAGTTATTCTACGATTTGGATTGTACGTAGGATTATTTTTTCCTTATTCATAATCAATTTTTAAGATTTAATTAATCCGTCATTTTCTATCAAACTACTAATCCTAATATACTTACATCCACTAAAAAACCCTAGGAATTAAATGCCTAGGGTTTTGATTTATTTAAATGCAGAAACTTGATCAATCGATTTTTACAAAAATCTAAGAATCTCTAAATGAGAAAACAGGAAACAGCTTATTTAAATCAGCTTCAGTTTTTTTTACTGGTTTTATTTGAAAGCCGCCAAACCTGTAATCTCCTGACCTAAGATCAATAAATGGATATCATGTGTCCCTTCGTAAGTCAAGACAGATTCCAGATTCATCATGTGACGCATGATTGGATATTCATCAGTGATGCCCATTCCACCATGGATTTGTCTTGCTTCCCGAGCGATGTTTATAGCCATTTCCACATTATTCCGCTTAGCCATTGAGATGTGGACTGTTTTTGCAGTTCCATCATTCATCATTTTGCCTACTTTCCAAGCCAAAAGCTGAGCTTTGGTAATCTCGGTAAGCATCTCTGCCAGTTTCTTTTGTGTCAATTGAAATCCTGCTATTGGCTTACCAAATTGAATTCTTTCTGCAGCATATTTACGAGCGGATTCGTAGCAATCCATTGCTGCTCCGATAGCTCCCCATGCGATTCCAAATCTTGCTGAATCCAAGCACATCATCGGTGCGCCAAGACCAGATTTATTTGGAAGTAGATTTTCCTTCGGAACTTTTACATTGTCAAAAACAAGCTCTCCAGTGCAAGAAGCTCTCAATGACCATTTTCCATGAGTTTCAGGAGTAGAAAAACCTTCCATTCCCCGCTCCACGATTAGGCCGTGAATTCTTCCTTCTTCATTCTTCGCCCAAACAACTGCGATATCAGCCATTGGGGAATTGGAAATCCACATTTTAGCACCGTTCAACAAGTAATGATCTCCCATATCCTTGAAGTTGGTCATCATTCCGCTTGGGTTGGATCCATGATCTGGCTCAGTCAATCCAAAACATCCTAAAAATTCTCCTGAGGCAAGTTTTGGTAAATACTTTATTCGCTGCTCTTCAGAGCCAAATTTATAAATCGGGTACATTACCAAAGAGCCTTGCACAGAAGCAGTTGATCGCATTCCAGAGTCACCTCGCTCGATCTCCTGCATAATCAATCCATAGGCAATGTAGTCCAATCCACCACCACCATATTCGGTAGGAATCTGAGGACCGAATGCTCCTACATCTCCAAATTTCTTGACGATATCGTATGGGAAATAAGCCTTTTGAGCCCAGCCTTCGATGTATGGAGAAATCTCTTTCTTGACAAAATCACGAATGGAACTTCGAATAAGCTTATGCTCTTCGGTCAGCAAATCGTCCAAATCTAGAAAATCTACCCCCTCGAATGTGTCCTGCTTTTGAGATTTGTGGATTGCAACAGCTTCCATGATATTTTGGTTTATTAGATTGAATCAATGACTTTTGTCTAGAAGAAAATCTTCCTTTGACAACTCGAAGTAAATAGATCAAGGGCTAAAAAACTACCTTTTTCACTAAAAAAGTACCGATGCAAGAGTCTGAGTTTGATCCCAGAATTTTAGATAAAATCCATGAGCTTCAGGAAAAATTCAAAGCCTCAGGCCAGGATATGCTTTCCTATCTGGAAGGTTTGCTTTACGCAGATTACCTGACATACTGGGAATACATCAATTTGGATGTGCTCTTATCCTTGCAGCAGCCTAAAACCAGTTTCAAAGACGAGAAGATTTTTATCATCTACCATCAGATTACGGAGCTTTATTTCAAGTTGATTATCTCTGAAATGGAGCAAATATCCGAGACAGATCCGATATCCGAGGAGTTTTTTACCGAACGGATGGAGCGGATCATGATGTATTTCGATCACCTGATCAGTTCATTTGCGATGATGTGGAAAGGCATGGAGCGAGAGCAATTCTTAAAATTCCGAATGTCATTGCTTCCATCCAGCGGGTTTCAAAGTGCTCAATACCGGGAAATTGAACTGATGGCAGCGGACGCTTTCAACTTGGTGGCGCTTCAATTCCGGGATGAGCATGATTATCATTCGCCTTCGGATGACCTCTTTCAGCATTTGTATTGGCAGCAGGGTGCAATCGAATTGGCCACTGGTCAAAAGACGTTGACTCTGAAAAACTTTGAGTTGAAATATGGGAAAAAACTGATCGAACTCATTGAAAACTACAGGCGTAAAAATCTCTGGCAGAAATATATGAGCCTCGGAAATCCTAGTGATCAGTTGACCGAGATCATGCGTCAGTTTGATCTGAAAGCAAACGTGTTTTGGCCTTTGGCCCATTACAAATCTGCGGTGCGATACCTTCAAAAAGATCCTGTCGATATCGCAGCTACAGGAGGAACCAACTGGCAGAAATACCTGCCTCCGCGCTTTCAAAAGGTGATTTTCTTTCCAGAGCTTTGGTCAGAAAGCGAAAAAGAAGAGTGGGG
>JBBQDY010000397.1:0-3332 GCA_038320155.1 Cytophagales bacterium | reverse complement strand
AAAGCCAACATCATCAATGCCGGTGATGGTACCCATGAACATCCAACGCAGGCACTTTTGGATGCTTATTCGATCAAAGAGAAATTTGGAGAAATAGCTGGAAAGAAAGTCGCCATCATTGGAGATATCCTTCACTCACGCGTAGCATTGTCCAATATTTTCTGCCTTCAAAAGCTAGGTGCGGAAGTTATGGTTTGTGGACCGATCACTTTACTCCCAAAGTATATTGAAAGCCTAGGGGTAAAAGTGGAATTGGACGTGAAGAAGGCATTGCAGTGGTGCGATGTGGCCAACGTGCTCCGAATCCAGCTTGAGCGCCAGCAAATCAAATATTTTCCAAGCCTTCGAGAATACTCACTTTATTATGGGATTAATAAAAAGTTGCTTTCCGAACTGGATAAAAAAATCGTCATCATGCACCCTGGACCGATTAATCGTGGTGTAGAATTGAACTCCGATGTTGCAGATTCAGATCAGGCGATTATACTTGACCAAGTCGAAAATGGTGTCGCAGTTCGTATGGCGGTGCTTTACCTTTTAGCAGGTGCCAGAGGCTGAGGTTGCTTTTTTAAATCTGAATAGTACAATCCGTTATTTCTTTAATGTTCAGTAGAATCCCGAAGTGTTGGATCTAAATCCATTATCAATCAAAATCTATCTGCTTGTTTGGCCTTTGCGCCTTGGTCTTTTCTAAAAAAGAATCAAAAAAACTACATTTCTTTAGAAATATGACTTGGAGATTAATTTTTTTGATTACCCGCTACTTTGCCAGTAGGCAGCAGAGTCAAGAATATAATTGGCGCATAATTAATAATTGGGCGTTTCGGTCTCCCGTCTTCGGTCTCGGTCCCAATGAGCGAAGAAAATAAGGTTACTAACATCATTGCGGATGCCCATATTAATTTTCGAAGAAATCTAGGTATCAAAAAGAGTCCAAAATTGCATAACCTAATGATCATTCCTGTAGTTTTAGCCTCAAATCCCTTTTTATGCTAACTGTAACCAACCTGATTAAAACTTATGGCAAGCAAAATGCCGTAGACGACATTACTTTTGAACTAAAAGGCGGCGAGGTGGTCGGACTCTTGGGCCCAAACGGAGCTGGGAAAAGTACCACGATGAAGTGTATTGTGGGACTTCTTCGAAAAACCTCCGGCGAAATCACACTTGGTGGATATGATCATTTGACGGTAGAGGCGAAGCGGCTCTTTAGCTATATTCCGGAGACGCCTTACGTCTATGATCTTTTGACTGTGCGCGAGCATCTTCAATTCATCGCTCAGGCCTACAATGTGATGGATTGGAAAAAGAAAGGGGATGACTTAATGGAGCTCTTTGAGTTGAACGATAAGGCGGATAAGTTGGGAAGAGACCTTTCAAAAGGGATGCGCCAAAAAGTATCAATTTGCTGCGCTTTACTTCCCGACCCTCAGGTATTATTCTTCGATGAGCCAATGATCGGCTTAGATCCTAAAGCCATCAAAAATACGAGACAGGTTTTTAGGGAGCTGAAAAATCAGGGAAAAACCATTCTGGTGAGTACTCACCTTATCGATAGTGTGGAAAGCATTGCCGACCGGATTATGATTTTGAAAGACGGGCGAATTATTGGGAATGACAGCATTGCCAACCTTAAAATGCAGGCTGAACATGGCGCTGGTGTGTCGTTGGAAGATCTATTTTTAGAATTGACAAAGGATGCGTGAGATCAAACTGTTACTGAGAAAAGATCTCCTGATCTTGCTCAATAATCTCAAGTTGATTCTCAAAAATCCGCTTCGATTATTTCCCTACGCTGCAGTAATTGGGTATTTCCTCTTTATGTACTGGTTGCGTCTAGGTAATACTGATGAGAGCGGAACTCCTGAGATTCCCGATTTGGATACGAATGGACTTCCAGAGGTCGACTTTTCTATTCAAAATATTACAGGTGGGGTCACGATGATTGCATTGATTTTTTTGATCTATCAACTTTATCGGGCAACCAAAAAGAACGTCAGCTTTTTCAAAATGGCCGATGTCAATTTGCTTTTCACTGCTCCAGTAAAGCCGGAAAATCTCCTGATTTACTATATGGGGAGATCTTTTCTGCCCTCATTGGGCGGAGCGGCATTATTCACCTTTTATGGAATCAGTCAAACTGCTGATAAATTGGATTTGGGGTTTGGCAATCTGTTTTTCACAGTTTTGGCGGTCGGCTTCTTTTTCTTTTTAATTCAGCCGATTCGGTTCTTAGTTTACACGTTGCACACCAAGTATGGGATATTGGAGTACATCAAAATTGGCGTAATCATTCTTGCAATATTACTTGGAGGGATGATTCTTATTCCGGGTTTGATGGCGGAGAAATTTTGGCAAGGAATGTTTTCGTGGATCGCATCGCCTTGGTTTGATCTCTTTCCGATTGTTGGTTGGAGTAGGGGGATTATGTCTTTTTGGTCCCAGGAAAATTGGATTCTCTCCTCCGCTTTTGTTGGTCTTTATTGCTTGTTCTATTTTGTGGTGTTGAAATTAGTGATTCAGTTTTCAGGCTATTATTATGAAGATGTCTTAGAAGTGACCAAATCCAATGAGGAACAATTGGAAAAGGTACGCGGGAAGAAGGAGCAAAGCGAGGCTAATTTCAGTTTGAATACCAAAAAGAAATTGGCTTTGCCTGATTTTGGTCCGGGCGCCAAGGCTTTTTATTGGCGTAACTATATCCATGCCTCTCGCCAGGATTTTCATCCATTATTTGGAGTTTATTCGTTGATCTTGGCAGGTTTGGGGATTCTGTTTGCCGGTTTATCACTTTTTGATTGGTTTTCGCATGTGGTGATCTACGTGTATTTGATTATTCTTATTATCATTTACTTCCTTGCCGGCACTGGCAGAGCGAATATTGGTGATTTGAAAAAACCATTTTTCTATCTGATTCCTGCGAGTTGGAGTTCTAAGTTTTGGAATATGATCAAGTTGGACCTAGTGCAGATTCTCCTTTTTTGCGCAGTGATGATCATTCCTACCGTTTTGATTGCAGGTTTGGATTGGTTGGTGATTCCAAGTTTTTTGATTGGGATCATAGCTTTTTACCTCACAGGTTTGGGGATCAACCTGATTCCTCAGATTGGATTGGACGAAAGTTGGGATCGAGTGCTGATCAAACCACTCATGATCGGAGGCATTTTGCTTTTTGGCTTGATACCCGCAGGTATCGCGTCTATAGTTGCTTTTGCGGTTAGTAAGCAGTTTGTCTGGGCATTGTTGACATTATCCGTAGGGATGTCAATTGTCGCGCTAATTCTGGTTCACGTCACCTTGGATATCTTGAAGCGATTGGAATTCAAAGAACT
>JBBQDY010000396.1:0-3340 GCA_038320155.1 Cytophagales bacterium | reverse complement strand
CATTCAGGACCTATCGACTGAACAACAAACTGCTGCTTACAAAGTATTGAAAGACGTCTCTTATGGTTTAGATCCAGAGCAAAACATGGACATCTATCTTTCAAAACAGGCTGGCACTTATGGCAAAAGTAATTTCACAGTGGTATTCCTTCACGGAGGTGGATATTACTTTAGCGATAAAAGTCAGGAGGAACGGTATATCCAACCCTACCTGAAAAAAGGCTTTAATGTTGTAAACCTGAACTACCGGCTGAAAAGAGGGATTCCTATTGCAACAAGTGACCTGACGCATGCCCTGAACTTTCTCCAAGCCAACAACAGCGATTATAAGTTGAATTTGGATAATGTGATTGTAACGGGCTTTTCCGCAGGGGCGCATATTGGAACCATCGTAGGATTAGCCCAAAACAATCCCGAGTATCCAAATCGACTGAGCGAAGAGATCACAATCACTGGGATCATCAATTTTTCAGGTCCTGTCGATGGCTTGGATGTGGTGGAAAGGATATTCACTGAACACGAAAATGAACAGTTTCAAGCAGTGGGCAAAGCGCTGTTTAAACCTGCTGATTATGAATCCAAACAGAACATTGCTGTTTTTGAGCCCATCACCTACTTTGACCAAGACGATCCACCCATTTTTTTGTGGCATGGAGGTCAGGATGATCAGATTCCACCTTCGACATTTGAGCAGTTTGTTCCGCTGCTGAGAAAAAATAAAGACCTCCTGATGTATATCCCCGAAGCAAGACACAGCCCGACAAAGGAGAAACTGGAGAATGCTTATTTGGAAATATTTAAGTATCTGAATGATTTATAACTCCCACAAAATGAAACAACTCCCCATCCTGCTTTTCTTAATTATTAACTTTTCTACCGCCTACGCACAGAAACCCCGAGCTCGGGATTTAGGCGTGCCTTTTAACGGCATGACCGGTCAATGGAATTCCATTACCGATGTAAAAGGAGTGGAAGTAGGCTATAGCACTATCATTTCAGGAAGCGGTGAAAACATTGTGGGCAAAGGGCCGGTCAGGACAGGAGTTACTGCAATTTTTCCGAGAGGGAAAGCCCAAAAATTCAGTCCTGTGTTTGCCAATTGGTATAGTCTGAACGGAAACGGAGAAATGACTGGAACAACTTGGTTGACCGAATCCGGTTTCTTGGAAACACCAATCATGATTACCAATACCAATAGTGTTGGCGTGGTCCGCGATGCTGTGTTGAAATGGTACGTGGATACAGATTGGTATCAAGGTGATGATTGGTGGTACACCTATCCTGTAGTGGGAGAAACCTACGATGGTTTTTTGAATGACATCTATGGGTTTCATGTCAAAGAAGAACATGTTTTAGAAGCAATTGAAAATGCTTCAGGAGGTAAAATCGCCGAAGGAAATGTGGGTGGCGGCACCGGGATGATGTGTTTGGGCTTCAAAGGCGGAACAGGAACATCATCTAGGATAGTCAAGATTGCAGATTCCGGCTACACAGTTGGAGCTTTGGTTCAGGCTAATTTTGGTAGAAAAGCTTCTCTGACCATTGCCGGAGTTCCCGTAGGAAAGGAGCTGTTGGACACCCTGAACAATGAACTGAAGTTGCCCCCACAATCCTATCGGAAAGAAGGAGACGGTTCCATCATCGTGGTGGTAGCTACAGACGCGCCTTTGCTTCCCCATCAGTTGAAGCGGATTGCACAAAGAGTCACTATTGGTATAGGAAATACCGGAGGCTATGGAACCAATGGTTCGGGAGATATTTTTATCGCATTTTCCACCGCCAATCCGGATGCTTTTCAGCGATTTGATTTCACGGAAGTAGACATGCTACCTAATGATCTGATGGATCCTTTGCTCGAAGCGACGGTACAGGCTGTAGAAGAAGCCATCATCAATGCCATTATCGCAGCCGAAACTATGGATGGAATAAACGGGAATAAGTCGTATGCCTTGCCGCATGGCTTACTGGTGGAAGTACTCAAAAAATATAACCGGTTGAATGAATAAAAGTGAATTGTGTGGCTATGCTGCTTCTGGAGAAGCAGCTTTGGGATCAAGCATAAAGTCCAACTTCTGGAGAAAAATTACAACAGGAATGATATGAAATCGAGCACGACTAAAAAAAGTCACACACCGGTATGATTATTAGCTGTGCGAGATTCCATCTGACCACTCAAAAACAAATAATAAACAGATGAAATACAAAACCTTTTATTATGAAAATTAAAAATACAGCAATAGCTCTTATCATAACGATAAGCCTATGTACCGGCCAACTGTTTGCTCAAAAAAGCAATTACAGTGAACTCATTGCCAAAAGTGCCGACAAAATAGAGCAAAAAGTGATTGATTGGCGACACGACATTCATCAAAATCCGGAATTGGGAAACCGGGAATTTCGTACAGCAGAACTTGTTGCTTCGCATTTACAATCGCTAGGAATTGAGACACACACAAAAGTAGGTGTTACAGGTGTGGTAGGTATTTTAAAGGGGGATAAACCTGGGCCTGTAATAGCCCTCAGAGCCGATATGGATGCGCTTCCCGTTGAGGAGGTAAATGATTTGCCTTTTGCCTCAAAAGTAAAGACCATGTACAATGGCAAAGAAACAAGTGTGATGCATGCCTGCGGACATGATTCACATGTGGCCATACTAATGGGGGTTGCTGAAATATTAGCCGGCATGAAAAAAGACCTTCAAGGCACGGTTAAATTCATATTTCAACCCGCAGAGGAAGGACCACCAGTTGGTGAAGAAGGCGGAGCAATGCTAATGGTAAAAGAAGGAGTATTAGAAAACCCAAAGGTTGATGTGATTTTTGGTCTGCACGTATCTTCAACAATAGAAGTAGGCAAGATAACTTATCGACCAGCTGGATTTTTAGCCGGTTCCGCAGACTTTAAAATTACGGTTAATGGTAAGCCAAGTCATGGAGCTCAACCTTGGCTTTCGGTTGACCCCATTTTTGTTTCAGCCCAAATAATAACCAGTCTCCAGCAAATAGTTAGTAGAAACGTCAACCTTACAGAAAATCCGGCAGTGGTCACAATTGGATCCATCATTGGGGGTAACCGTTCTAATATTATTCCTAATCAAGTTGAGATGATGGGTACCGTACGGACTTTGAGTAAGGAAGATGAAGTCTTGATTTATAGTCGCATAAAACAGATAGCGGAAAAAACAGCTGAAGCAGCAGGAGCAAGTGCTGTGATTGAGTTGCCTTACTCATATTATGATCCCATTACATTTAACAATGTAGCACTTACCGAGGCAATGCTTCCCTCATTACAAAAATCTGCAGGAAGGGAGAATGTTCTTTTAGTACCTCCAATTACGGGG
>JBBQDY010000395.1:0-3342 GCA_038320155.1 Cytophagales bacterium | reverse complement strand
GCAAACGTGGCCAAATCCAAGCAGGCAACGGCACGTAAGAAGATGATTGAAAAATTGAACATCGATGAGATCGAGCCTTCGATGCGAAAGTATCCTGGCATCATCTTCAAACCAGAGCGTGAAGCCGGCGATCAGATCTTTATGACCGAAAACCTGGAATTGAAAGCTGATGGCGTCACCTACTTTACCGATGTCAATCTTATGGTGGACAAAGGCGATAAAATCGCTTTCATCTCCAAGACCAAGCAGGCGGTAAATAAGTTTTTCCAGGCAATCATGGAAGAAATACCTGTTACAAAAGGAAGTTTGAAATGGGGCGTAACCATCAATAAGGCCTACTTACCCAACGATAATTCCAAGTACTTCGAAACTAGCTTAAAACTAATTGAATGGTTGAGACAATACTCTTCCAATCAGGAGGAAGCTTATGTACGGACATTTTTAGGAAGAATGCTTTTCACTGGAGAAGAAAGTTTCAAGAAGTGCTCAGTCCTTTCAGGTGGAGAAAAAGTAAGATGTATGATCTCCAAGATGATGCTCCAGAATCCAAACCTGTTGGTGATGGATGAGCCTACCAACCACCTTGATCTGGAATCCATAACCGCATTTAACAATGCGATTGTCGATTATAATGGGACAGTATTGATGTCCTCTTATGATCACGCCTTTGTGCAGTCTTCTGTAAACAGGATTATTGAGTTTACACCGAATGGGACTATTGACCGTCGAATGCCATATGAAGACTACCTAGAAAGTGAGGAAATCAAGGCGATCCGAGAGAAAATGTATGGTAAGCTTCTTTAACCAATACTGAATTGCTCTTAACCTCAATCATTCTATACCTCGTCTTTACTTTGCTAGTGGGAGCATTTGCTTCCCGGTTGGTAAAAGGTTCTAATGATTTTGTGTTGGCAGGTCGATCCCTTCCACTTTTCCTTTCTGCTTCTGCCCTATTTGCCACTTGGTTTGGTTCCGAAACGATCTTTGGAGCTTCTTCGATTTATCTTGAAGAAGGACTTCAAGGTGTAATTGAGGATCCATTTGGAGGAGCACTTTGCTTGGTTTTATTTGGAATGTTTTTCCTTCGCCCCATGTATCGCATGGGCGTTTTGACGATTGGAGCCGTATTCAAGAAGATTTATGGCAAACGGATCGAATTTATCGCAACGGTATTTCTTGTCCCGGTCTATTTCGGATACGTCGCTGCGCAGCTCGTCGCGATGAGTTTGGTGTTTGGTTCAGTGACGGATCTGACCTTAATGGAAGGAATTCTACTTTCGGCAGGAATCGTGGTGTTTTATACTTTTTTAGGTGGAATGTGGGCGATCTCAATTACGGATTTCATCCAAACTTTGATGATCGTAATTGGTTTGGTCGCGGTGACGGTAATGGTCAGCAATGATGCGGGAGGTGTTGGGAATATTTTGAAGCAAGCCCCAGAAGGGAGTTTTCAGTTTTTACCCGATGCGGGATTTACCTCTTGGGTCAATTACTTTGGAGCTTGGATTATTTTGGGTTTGGGAAGTATACCCAGTCAGGATATCTATCAGCGTGTGATGTCTTCCAAATCCGAAGAAGTGGCGGTGCGATCTACTTATCTGGCAGGCGGTTTTTATGTCACTTTTGGATTGTTGCCTTTATTTATCGCCTTGGCAGCTCAGGTATTGTATCCCGAACTTTATCTGGAAAATAAGCAAATGCTTCTTCCTGCCATGGTTTTGGCACATAGTAGCATGCCTATTCAGATCATTTTCTTTGGAGCCTTGATCTCTGCAATTATGAGTACAGCGAGCTCAGGACTCTTGGCACCATCGGCTTTGATTTCGGAAAATTTGGTTCGTCCGCTCTTCAAAGGAAATCTATCTGATTCTCATTTACTTTGGATTCTTAGAGGAAATGTGGTTTTGGTTGCAATGGTTGCTATTTACATGGCTTCCCGGGATTCAAATATTTATGAATTGGTTGCTAGCGCTTCTATCCTTTTGCTTGTTTCGCTCTTTGCTCCATTGACCGCCGGATTGTATTGGAAGAAAGCTTCGCCAATTGGAGCGGTATCTTCCATGGTTTTCGGAATGGCTGTGTACTTGATCGCAGATACAATGGAGCTAGAGATCGGCGCCCACATTTTTGGGTTATTAGCCAGTATCTTTGCCATGATCGTGGGAAGCCTAGCCTTCCCAAGAAAAAAACTATCCTATGAACTATCCTAAAATTATCCTTAAGCGGGGAAAAGAAATTTCACTGATCCGAAGACACCATTGGGTGTTTTCCGGAGCTATTCATGAAATGTCGGATACGCTGGAAAATGGCAATCTGGTAGAAGTAAGATCAGCATCAGACAGATTTCTAGGAATAGGCCACTTCTCCCAAGGATCGATCATGGTCAGAATTATTTCCTTCGAGGAGCGTGAAATCGATCAAGACTTTTGGGACGAAAAGCTTCTAGCTGCTTTTCAACTCAGGATGGCTCTAGGCTTAATTTCAAATCCGGATACCAGTGTGTTTCGATTAGTTCATGGTGAGGGAGATTTGCTTCCGGGATTGATCGTAGACTACTATAATGGTACCGCTGTGATTCAAGCACATCACGTCGGGATGCATCAGCATGTACATGAAATCGCCCGAGCAATCAAGAATTGCTTCGGGGAAGCTCTTTCAGGCGTTTATGATAAAAGCTCAGAAACTCTCCCAAAAAATCTTGGCACTATTCCAAACGAATGGGTTCTCGGTGGGCCGAAAACTGATTTGGTTCAAGAGCATGGATCAACTTATAAAATTGATTGGGAGAAAGGACAGAAGACTGGCTTTTTCATCGACCAGCGGGAAAATCGAAAATTGCTAGGTCAGTATTCCAAAGGAAAAAAGGTGCTCAATACCTTTTGTTATTCTGGAGGCTTTTCAGTTCAAGCACTTTTAGACGGCGCTTCTGAAGTTCACTCTGTTGATATTTCGTCCAAAGCCATTGAATTGACTGAAGAAAATATTGCTCTGAACCCGACCATCCAAGGAATGCATGAGTCCAAAGTGGCTGATGTAGTGAAATATATCCGGGAGATTGGCGAAGATTACGATGTGATAGTGCTTGATCCACCTGCTTTCGCAAAAAACCAAAAAGCTCGGCACAACGCTGTGCAAGCTTACAAGCGATTGAATGGGGAAGCCTTGAAGAAAATAAAGTCAGGTGGTATTTTATTTACTTTTTCCTGCAGTCAGGTGGTCGACAAAAGTCTTTTTGCACATACGATTACTGCGGCTGGTTTAGAAAGTGGAAGAAAAGTAAAGGTTCTCCACCAACTCTCTCAGCCTGCAGATCACCCGATCAATTTGTTTCATCCTGAAACA
>JBBQDY010000394.1:0-3352 GCA_038320155.1 Cytophagales bacterium | reverse complement strand
AACATTCAGAAGTGCCAAAGCCAACACATTTACCCGTGTGTCATTGTATTCATAGACTTCGCCTGGAGCGGTTTGTGGACGAGCACGCTTTTGGCCTACACCCTCAGAAGGACGATCTGCCCAGTCAGGTTTGCCCCAAAGAGAACCTTCCCAATCGGAGGTCTGTCGCAGCAGATCATTCCAGCGAATGCTACGGTTATGCTCCGTATCAAAAAGCTCAAAAACATCTTCTTGCTCAAAATGGTCAGCTTTATTCATCATGGATTTTACCGGATCGTAAGGATAGATCGGTGCCATGTATGGATATACCAAATCCATTTCACTTTTGATCAGGCCTTCTTCTACGGCTAGTCCAGCGGTAGTGGAGAGAAAGCTTTTTGCCACACTGAATGTCAAGTCTACTCGCGCTGGATCACCCCATTGACCTACAACCATCCCTTTGTAAATAACCACTCCTGAAGCTGGACCTCGAGTTTTCATCGGTCCTACGGGATAGCCAAAAGGTTCTCTTCCGAAAGCACTTTCATAATGAGCGATCTTTAGATTGGGATTTGCATCACTTTCGTGGGCAATTGCAAAATCAATGGCCGCTTGGATTTTAGCGGCATTCAAACCCATTTCAGCAGGGCTTTTGGTTTGCCAAGTCCCTTTTGGAGGGAAATATTCCTGTGAATATCCATGGGAAGTGAAGAGAATTAAAAAACAGACTAGACCGATTAGGTTTTTCATAAGGCTATATTTAAGGCGATTTTACAATATTTTACCGGGGTGATTAAACCGTTTGTAAAAAGAAAATCAGAGTTAAAGATCATAAAAGCGTAGCACTAGAAAAGATATTGCTGCAAACATGACATGAATTTCTGAGTTCTAAATTTAGCGTAGATCGAAAGGAGAATTCTCAAACCTATGAAAGAAGCAAAAATTTACATTATTGGAGCCGGAGTTTCCGGATTGGTAGCAGCTATTGAATTGGAAAAAAGTGGCTTTTCCCCAGTTATTCTGGAGGGAAGCGATTCGATTGGAGGTCGGGTAAAGACGGATGAATTAGATGGATTTAGGTTTGATCGAGGTTTTCAAGTCCTTTTGACCGCCTATCCGGAAGGAAAGCGTTACTTGGATTATCAGGCTTTAAATTTGAAATACTTCGAACCCGGCGCAGTGATCTTTGATGAACAGGAATCATTTTTAATCACAGATCCGCTACGAAATCCGCTTAAAATCGTGGGAATGGCTTTCTCCAAAGTGGGAACATTCTATGATAAGGTCAAAATGTTTAGCCTGACCCAAGCACTAAAGAAAAAAACGGTAGAAGATATCTTCGCCTCTGATTCCAAAACAACGCTTCAGTATTTGAAAAGCTATGGATTTTCTGATCAGATTATTTCGAATTTCTTCAAGCCTTTCTTTCGCGGGATCTTTTTAGAACCACATTTGAATACCTCCTCGAGAATGTTTGAGTTTGTATTCAAGATGTTCTCCATGGGTAATGCGGCTGTACCGGCGAAAGGGATGGGAGAAATCCCGAAAATGCTAAGGCAGCAATTGATTCGCACTCAAATCCATTTCGACAAAAAAGTAAAAGCGGTCCGGCAGGGATTTATTGAATTGGAAAACGGGGAATCGCTGGCAGCTGATCGGATAATCATTGCCACACAGCCAGATCGAGTGATGGAGCAGCTCCAAGGTCAATTTGCAAAACCTAAGTTTGTAACCAATTGCTATTTCACCACCCTTAAATCATTTATGGCTCGACCGATGATCGGATTAATTCCGGGAGAGGGGAAATTGATCAATAACGTGGTCTTTATGAATGATGTCTCGGACGAGTATTCTCCGAAAGATCGCTCCTTGCTTTCCGTAACGATTTTGGAGCATTCTCTTTCAGAAAAAGAATTAATTAAAGCCATTCAAGCCGAATTGGAGCGTATATCTGGAATCAAAGGCGATTACTTCAAGTATCTGAAAACCTACGAAATTCCCTATGCTTTACCTTCTTTGGAGGATATGAGATATTCGGTTGCTTTTACAGAAACCAAGATCACCGACCATGTTTTTTTAGCAGGGGATTACTTACTTAATGGTTCGATCAATGCCGCCATGACCTCTGGAAGACTTGCGGCTGAGGCGGTCATTCACAGTTATGTGCCTACACATTAAGCTAAAATCTGTATATCCTCAATTATAGCAGTAGCCGTATTTTCTTAACTTTTTGGGACGGGAGACCCCTGCCCGAACTGCAGGCGGGGAAGACGGGAGACCGAAACGCGCAAGTATCTCCCGGTGGTTACCGGGATTAAGCAAATTATATTTTGGTTGCTTCCGCCTTCTGGTAGTAAAGCGGATAATCATAATCTAAAAAACCGAGTCAAGCTTATTTTTCCTGTGAGGATAAAGCGGGCTTTTCCGTTAATTTTTTAGAGCAAAGTTCAATTTATCTTTGTTTTTAGGAAGCCGGATCAATTTCTTAACATGCTACTAATGAAATGATTGTTTTTTAGCATTCTGTTTTTTTACTATTTTAGAGAAACCTTAATCCTCTTTTTCACCTATTTATAGATTTATGAAAATTAAGTTTTGGATTGCCTATATGGCTGTATTCTACACGATGTTCCTCTCACAGGTATCTGCCAATCAAATGCGGCCTGAGAATACCAATCCCATGAGGATCATGCTGGCTATGGATACCTTATTCAAACCTGCTCCAAAGTCAGAAGGTCTTTTGGTTATTGAATCAGCGGAATTGGAAATGCTGAAAAAGCTAATTCAGGACCAATTCAATTTCCTCGAGGCTGAAGTCAATCGAACAAGTATGTTGGGAAAAGATTCGATTCAGCAAGTTCCTCGTACGCTGGAAGAAAATACCGAAGCAATTGAGGAAATAACTCCTGTTCAAAATCAAGAGGCCGGCTTTAATCAACATTATCTCCTCCTGATCGGTTTTTTCTTAATTACCTGCTTGATTCTGGGATTCCTCTATTTTAGTAATCTTAAAAAGGTAAATGAGTCTCAAACTCGTCTGACCGAACTTGAAAATGAATTTTCCGATTACAAATCCACCATGATCGATCGCGAGCGAAAATTGATGCGCGACCTGATTAACGCCCAAAATCCTGGACTATAATTTTAGATGAATATCCTTAATAATGTCAGTTAGTTATTCTTTGCTTACTTAGAGCGAAACTCAAAATAGCCTTGACAACAGTTCGCAATGGCTTTCAGGATCATCAAATTCTACGGTACTTTTCTTTTTTACACGCGGAAAAACTGTACCCGGAACGTTCAACAAAACGAATACTCATTTTAATTAATCTGATTTTCTGCTTTATTCAAATCATTAAAATGGGGCGTTTCG
>JBBQDY010000393.1:0-3373 GCA_038320155.1 Cytophagales bacterium | reverse complement strand
AATTTCCAAGTCTTGAATCTTCAAATCGGCGATGGGAGTTGAAAGTCCCAATCGATTTTGAATGCTTCCCATACTCTCGTCGATTAAATCGCCAATCGGGAAAATAGCCCTTCGCTCAATATTTTTGATGATTTTTCGCTTTTTCAGCCCGATGCTGGTTTGTGCACCAAGATTTCCACTTTCGATTTTGAAATTGATGTCTTCAAAAATCAACTGTCGATTTTCAGCATCATAAGCTGGCTTTCCTACTGCAAAAATTGTCCCAGTCAAAGACTTGCCATTGCTTTGCTCCGCAAAGAAATCCATGCCCACGGCTATCAATTCCCCAAATGCTCGAGTTTTGATATTGGAAGGGATCATCGTGGATTTCTTATCCACGCGGAAAACTTTATCGGCGAGATTTTCAGCCAACAGCTGATCCAACTGATCATAACCGACCGTAATCGGCATAAGAATTTCTAATTCATTTTTGTCATTCTCATTCGCACTCAACTTAGGCAATGGGAACGCTCTAGAAGGTGCCGCAGTGGCAGGATGTGAATTCACTTTCCCGGCAAGTCCTAGCCAAACATTGAAGTTCTGACTTGAATCAAAAAACTCTCGGAATCGAACTTCCTCAGGTTGGATCGAAAAAGCTGTCTCCACTCCTTCCATTTCCACTTGAAATGGTTTGCCAATTTGAGCCCAAGTCAAGTCAACCAGAGGCTTTAAGGAAGCAATGGATTCTTTCCCAGTAAGATTCTGCTTACTCCATTTCCTAATCTCTTTACTTACCAAGCCACTCAAATCCACTTTCATCCCAAGAACATCCAAGCTTAATGCTCCTCCCAAATCGACCAATTCAAATGCTTTGATTTCCAAATCCCAGTTGGACTTGATCTCAGGATCCACCACAAATACGGGATTGAATTGCTCATTGATTGGAATTTTAGATTTGAAAAGACTTCCCAGCCCTCCCTTTTTGAGCCCCACTTGCCCTTCTACTATTACCGGCACCGTCAATTGGATCGATTGGCTATCCAATGCCGTCCAAGTGATCGTACCATTTCGAGTTAGCGTCAGGTCACCATTAATTCCCGAACCCATATCAAGTCCCTTCTCTTCAAAAAGGACTTTTGGAATCTGAGAATTGAAGATTTTATCCAGCGTAGCTTTGGGAATCTGAAGCGGCACATTCACGGACGAGATCGCGGGTGGTGGCATGGGACTGGGGCCTGGGTCGCTGGTCGGACTCAGGCTTTTGCAAGCTGAAAAACTGAAAACCAACAAACCGAAAATTAGTTGGTTTCGTCTAAAATGGAATGAAGAGAATATTTTCATGAATGATTGAACATTGAAAGGAACTATTTCATCCCTGCAAGTATTGTCCCAAAAGTAAAAGAATAAACAAATGAACTGGAATAAACTGACTCAAGCCGGACAATTAGCGGAAATCAAAGCACTTAGCGAATCGACTCCCGTGATGATCTTCAAGCACAGTACTCGCTGCTCAGTAAGCAGCATGTCATTAGACCGATTACTCCGCAATTGGAAAAATGGTGACGAGGAAAAGGTGGTTCCGTATTTTTTGGATCTCATCGCTAATCGTGAACTTTCGAATTTGGTTGCTAGGGAATTTGGCGTACCTCATGAATCTCCACAGGTGCTCGTGATTAAAAATGGAGAGGCGATCTATGATAACAGTCACTATGGTATCTCCTATCCTGAAATCATGAATCAAATTTGAGAATTTTCAAATTTTAAAAAGGTTAAAAACCATCTATCCTTGCGGGTATCCACTCTTGTTTTTATAGGATATCCAAATAAACCTTTCGTATTGTCAAACAGTCAAAGTGGGAGAACTTTGACACAATATGAAAAACAAACACGTTTTTATTTTACTGATTTTTAGCTGTTTGCTGGCTTCTTCGGCCTTCGGCCAAAGACCTGCCGGTGAAGCTCGCCCCGCCCGAATAATAACCGGAACTGTTATAGACGGAGTCACCAAGACCCCAATGGCTGGTGCAAATGTGCTAATCAAGACCGTAACAGATTCGCTTCTAGTTGGAACGGTGACAAATGCTCAAGGAAAATTTGAAATCGCTAGACCTCAAATTCCTGATGTCAAAATCGAAATTAAATTTATCGGCTATGTGACTATCACCAAAGCGCACAACTTCAGAGATCCGATAGATTTGGGAGAGTTAGTCCTCTTGGAAGATTCTCAGGTACTAGATGAAATAGTCATCGAAGGACTCAATCCAGTAGGCGAGCAAAGAGGAGATACCACTTCCTTTAATGCCAAAGCATTTAAAACTCAGGAAAATGCCCAAGCGGAAGATCTAATCCGAAAGATGCCAGGAATCACAGTTCAAGGCGGACAACTTCAGGCGCAAGGTGAAGCGGTGCAAAAAGTATTGGTAGATGGAAGGGAATTTTTCGGTTCGGATCCAAGCATCGCCCTAAGAAACTTGCCGGCTGATGCAATAGAGCGAGTTGAAATCCTTGACCAACGCTCAGATCAAAGCCGATTAACTGGATTTGACGACGGAACCTACACCAAAACTATTAACATTATCCTTAGGGAAGATCGTAAAAACGGCCAGTTTGGTAGAGCTTATGGCGGTTATGGAACAGATGACCGCTACTCGGCTGGCGGAAGTGTCAACCTCTTCAAAGGGGATCAGCGAATTTCAATCTTGGGACTTTTCAATAATATCAATCAGCAAAACTTCTCAAGCCAAGACCTTGCCGGTGTAAATGCAAATGCTTCTGGCGGAGGTGGAAGAAGCGGAGGACGCTGGGGTGGCGGAGGAAATAACGCATTCTCAGGCGGAAATGACATTGGTATCATCACCACAAATGCCGTTGGATTAAACTACAGCGACAAATGGGGTAAAAAAGTGAATTTCACCGGTAACTATTTCTTCAACAATACTGCGAATAACCTCAGCCAAATCACCAATCGAGAGACCATAATCAACGAGAGTCTGAGCCAGATCTACCAGGAAAATCTGATCAACTCGGTGGAGAATTTCAATCACCGTGCTAGCGGAAGAATCGAGGCGGATCTGAATGCTAAAAACTCCGTAGTGATTTCCCCTTCATTTTCTTACCAAAACAACCGGACCTTTAGTGATCGGGACGCTTTGACTTTTGCGAGTACCGGAGACTCGCTCAGTGCGCTTCGCTCTATATCCAATACGGAAATCAAAGCACTGAATATCTCAAACAACATCACTTATCGCTACAAATTTGATAAGAAAGGGCGTACCCTTTCCACAGATATCAATACCACTTGGTCTAATCGGGATCAACTTTCTGACTTGCTGGCTGCAAGTGTGGATTATAGAAGAAATCAACTGGATACCACCGAGCAGCGTACCGATGCATT
>JBBQDY010000392.1:0-3404 GCA_038320155.1 Cytophagales bacterium | reverse complement strand
TATTCAAAGAGAATTATCCCTCCTTTAAATTTGGCTATCAATATATCCAACCTTGGACAGAAGATTTTTTTAGACGAATCCTGTAAAAGGAACAAAATTGATTTACCTCAAATCAATCACCTCAATCCCTGGATACCGCTTTACATCAAAGCTGAAGTAATTCGTAGCGAGATTGACATTAGTTTTAAGATTGGTAAAGGCATAAGAGAATACTCCTCCTTGGCCATCGTACATTTCCCAGCCAAGTAGATTGTTTGTCGCTTTCTCGATTCGTAGCGTAACTTTTTCAAAAGGAGCTCCAGATTTGATTGCAGTGAGCTCTACCAGCTGCGCTGTTTTGCCTTGGAATTGCTTTTCGCCAATTAGCTTGTAGTTGTACCCAGACTCGTAAATCCGATAAATATTTGATGGGGTGAGTTCGCCTTCCATTTGCGAAGCGTCGTTGACGGTTACTTCCTTGTAAGAGTCCGATTGAATAAAAGTCCAGACCGTTTTTGCATCATTGTAAATTTCTTGATCGGGAAGCTTAAGTCGGTATTGCTCACCTTTCACAGCGATATCTCCGGTTTGTCGGTCAGATGAACCAGTTTGATCCTGAAAAGTAAAATCGAAGCTTGCCGTGAATCCATTCATTGCCTGAAACTTTTTGCTCATCCCATCCAAGATTACCTTGGCTTTGGGATCTTTCTGAGCGGCAGCTTCAAAGCTGACGGAAACAAGAAGAAAAAGAGAAAATACTAGGGCGAAATTTTTCATGTGTAAAGCCGTAGGAACTACTAAAACAGCTTTTACAAACTATTCAATAACCGTTCCAAACTAGCATCGTCCTGCACGAGCACCTCTCTTGCTTTTGAGCCTTCGAAGGATCCAACAATTCCTGCTGCCTCGAGCTGATCAATAATTCTTCCGGCACGATTGTATCCAAGTTTCAACTTCCGCTGAATCAGCGAAGTACTGCCTTGCTGGTGCATCACAATCAGTCTTGCGGCATCGTCAAAAAGTGGATCGCGATCAGAAAGATCGATTTGACCCACGCCGCTATTGCCATCTTCTCCTTCAAACTCAGGAAGCAGATAGGCGTCCGAATATCCCTTTTGCTCTCCGATCCAATCACAAATCGCCTCCACTTCCGGAGTATCGAGGAATGCACATTGGATCCGTGTGATCTCCGAACCATGCGAAAGCAACATGTCTCCCATTCCGATCAATTGATCCGCTCCACCAGTGTCTAGGATGGTTCGGGAATCGATTTTCGAAGTCACGCGGAAGGAAAGTCGGGCTGGAAAATTGGCTTTGATAATACCTGTGATCACATTCACCGATGGTCGCTGGGTAGCTACGACCAAGTGAATTCCAATCGCTCTGGCCAACTGTGCCAATCGGGCAATTGGAGCTTCAATTTCTTTCCCAGCGGTCATCATCAAGTCAGCTAACTCGTCAATTACAAGGACGATGTAAGGCATAAAGTAATGGCCTTTATCTGGGTTTAGTTTACGGGCGATAAACTTCGCATTGTATTCCTTGAGGTTTCTAGTACCGGCCTCTTTCAAAAGGTTGTAGCGATTATCCATCTCGATACAGAGCGAATTCAAGGTGTAAATCACCTTTTTGGTATCGGTGATAATCGCCTCGTCGGAGCCGGGAAGCTTAGCCAAAAAGTGACGTTCTATTTTATTAAATAAAGTTAATTCGACTTTCTTCGGATCAACCAACACAAATTTCAGCTGAGAAGGATGCTTCTTATAAATCAAGGAAGCCAAGATCATATTCAATCCCACAGATTTACCTTGACCCGTAGCTCCAGCCATTAGTAAGTGAGGCATTTTTGCCAGATCGACCACAAAAACCTCGTTGGAAATGGTTTTTCCTAAAACAATCGGAAGATCTTTATCTGACTTCATGAATTTTTCTGTACCCAAAACTGCCCGAGCTGGCACTAATTCACGGTTCTTGTTTGGGACTTCGATACCGATTGTTCCTTTGCCAGGAATGGGTGCGATAATTCGAATTCCTAAAGCTGCCAAACTAAGTGCAATATCATCTTCAAGATTCTTGATCTTCGAGATTTTCACGCCAGGTTCTGGGACAATTTCATAGAGTGTCACCGTAGGCCCGATGGTCGCTTTGATCTCCTGAATTCCGATCTTGAAATTCTCCAGGGTCTCGACAATCTTATTCTTGTTATCCTCCAGTTCCTGTCGGGTGACAGTTACTTTTTGGACATCATATTCATTCAAGAGGTCCAGAGTAGGATATTTGTATTTTGGAAGATCAAGTGTCGAATCGTAAGCGTCCAAATTTTCAACTTCCTCGGCAGTTTTCTCATCTTTGGGCTTATTGATGGAAAAATTCCGGTCTTCCGCTTTCACTTCCTGAATAGAATCATCTGCCGTTTCGCTCAATATATTCAGTTGCGGTACTTCAAAAGCGATCGGAGTTTTGACCTTTTCAGGTTTAGTTTTAGCAAGTTCTTCTGATTCTTCAGCGCCTTTTATTGTCCATTCACTTCCGTCATCATCCGAATCATCGTCTTCTTCCAGTTCTAGTTCATCCTCGTCCGAGAATGGATTTTTAACTGGACCTGGTGTATCGAGATTAGCTTCTGAGTCGATTTCGTCAACATTTTTGGCACTAAACCATTCCAGCTTGTCAATATCAAAATAGAAGATCACAAAGATCAATAGGGATCCACCGAGAAGAATAAACGTGCCCCAGCTGAGAAAATCAGCCGATAGTTTCGCCAATTCATAGCCAAAACCCCCTGAGAGAAAACTCCAATAGGAATAGCCTTGCACCAAAATCACGACGTATCCAGTCAGTAATCCCAACCAGAATGTGAAGAATAAGGCAAATGTGGAATATCGAGTCAGGGACACCAGCGAGATCTTGAAAGTCCAGCGGAAGCCGAGAAAAAACAAAAACGGCGGAAACAAAAATGCTGCAATCCCAAACCAGCGATAGATCAACCAATTGGAAGCTTGAGCACCGAGGTAGCCCAGCCAGTTAGTTGTTTCTTTGGCTGTTTCCCGAATAGCTTCATCAGGGTTATTCATGACGAGACTTTGATCTGTCGGACCATTGAGCAGGTAGCTGACAAAAGCAATAAATAAAAATATGGATGCGGAGATCAAGAGGATTCCCAGCGTTAAGACCAATTTGTTAGTTTTGAAATTTCCTATGGAAAATCCAGGCCCTTTTGGTTTAGGGTCTTGTTTTTTGGAGTTTTCTCCTTTTTTACGAAACGTATTGGTTTTGGGGGAACTGGTGGCCATGTATGCGATTCAAATCCAATTTTAAGTTAAGATTAATGGGAGTAGGTTGACAATTTATCTCGAAAAATAAGCCAATAATCCTTTTTTAATCTTTTTAATCAATCCAGGTCCTTCATAAATCATGCCCGAGTA
>JBBQDY010000391.1:0-3413 GCA_038320155.1 Cytophagales bacterium | reverse complement strand
GTCAAGTCACACAGGGAATATCCCAGCTTTAAATTCGCGTCTCCCCCCGCCTCAGGACAAAGTGAACTTAAGTAAGTGACCGAATTCATTATTTTCTTACCTTTTGGCAAATTTTGAATTAAAGTAAATTGACTAATCCTCGATTATGAACACGATAAATATCATCGCTTTCTTTCTAGTTTTCTTTTTCAGAAAGCCACGAAGAGGAGATCTACCTCCCATCAAATGGTATCCCGTCTTGAATGCAATTGCTGTTGCAGCGGTAGTGGTTTCAATTTTGAATTATTCGGTTGATAAGGAATATCGAATACTGACCTCTTTACTAGCTGTTTTTCCCATAGCTGGATTAACCTATTTGGTATTGACCAAACCAGAATTTGAAGGTAAAAAGCAAGTGCTTTATGCTTGGCTTCCGATTATCGGAATTGAGATTATCAAAGATTTGGTTGAATTGATCTTTCCGGTATTTTATGCGAAGCGAGCTGACTATTTCGAAATAGCAGGCATTTTTGCCCTTATCTGGGCCATAGCCATGTGGATCAACAATGGTAAGCAGGCTAAAAAACTTGAAAAAGATCGCCTGATCGCTATAGAGAGAGAGCGAGAACTGGAGATTACCGCCAAGCTTAAAGCAGAACTCGAAGTCCAAGTCACCGAGCGAACTGCTGAACTGCTGAGCCAGAAAGAGGAGTTGGAAAAGGCACTTGAAAACTTGAAATCTACCCAAGACCAACTTATTCATGCGGAGAAAATGGCTTCACTCGGGGAGCTCACAGCAGGTATCGCCCATGAGATTCAAAACCCACTCAACTTTGTAAACAACTTCTCCGAGGTCAGCAACGAATTGATTGCGGAGCTGGTGGAAGAGCGGGCAAAAGATCCATCCGTCAGAGATGAAAGTCTGGTTGAGGAGCTTTTGGCTGACATCAAGGACAACCTTTCTAAAATCAATATTCATGGCAAACGCGCAGACGGAATCGTAAAGGGAATGCTCCAGCACAGCAGAAATAATTCTGGACAGAAAGAATTCACTGATATCAATGAACTGGCTGATGAATACCTACGCTTAAGTTATCATGGTTTGCGGGCCAAAGACAAATCATTCAATGCCGACTTTAAGCTCGACTTGGATCCGGCGCTGCCGAAAATGGAAATCGTCCCTCAAGATATTGGACGAGTCATATTAAACTTGATCAACAATGGTTTCTATGCCGTCTCCGAAAAGAAGCAAGGGCTGGCGATTCAAGGGAATAGCGAGCATGCTAGCTACAAACCTACGGTTTGGGTCAAAACCAAAAAATTGGATCGTGGCATTGAGATTCGCATTCGAGATAATGGCAATGGAATCCCGGCAGATATCAAAGCGAAGATTTTCCAACCATTTTTCACCACCAAGCCGGCGGGAAAAGGAACAGGACTGGGACTCTCCATGAGCTATGAGATTATTACCAAAGGCCACAATGGGCAACTCTCAGTCGAGAGCGTCCCTAGCGAATACACTGAATTTATTATTATTTTAACTTAAGAAACGATGACTAAGATTTTGATTGTAGATGATGAAAGAGATGTAGAAACACTTTTTCGACAAAAATTTAGAAAAGAAGTTCGAAGCGGAGATTTGGAATTGGTATTTGCTTTTTCAGGTGATGAGGCACTTCAAGTTTTGAGTGAGGACGATCCGCCGGAAGTGGTTTATGTTTTTTCGGACATCAATATGCCGGGAATGACTGGACTGGAATTATTGAAAAAAGTGAAAGATAAATTTCCATTGATCAATGTAAGTATGATCTCAGCTTATGGCGATACGGAAAATTACCAAAAGGCAATGAGCTCGGGAGCCAAAGAATTTTTCACCAAACCGATTGATTTTGATTCGCTTAAGCGAGAAATTGTAGAGCTGATAACAAAGAAATAAAAATAGAATGATCAAGATATTGGTAGTAGATGACGAGGCGGATTTAGAAATCCTGATCAAGCAGAAATTCCGAAAGCGAATCCGAGAAGGAGAGCTGGATTTTTTGTTTGCGCTGAATGGCCGAATTGCGCTCGAAGTATTGGAAGCCAACAAGGACGTAGATATGATCTTGAGCGATATCAATATGCCTGAAATGGACGGATTGACCTTGCTTTCCAAAGTGAAAGAAAAGTACTCCCTGCTGAAAACTGTTATTATTTCCGCCTATGGAGATATGGAAAATATCCGTACTGCCATGAATCTTGGGGCTTTTGATTTCATCACCAAACCCGTGGATTTTCAAGATTTGGAAATAACCATCGAAAAAACCACCCAATACATCAATCAGGTCAAATCTAATTTAAAAGCACTCAAAGAAAATAACATTCTAAAGATGTATGTCGATGAGACCGTTTTGAACTTCATGGGAAACCGCGAAATCGAATCCGGCATCTGGGAAAATGAAACCATAGAAGCGGCAGTCGCTTTCATCGATCTTTGTGGATTCACCGCGATATCAGAGAATGAGGAACCTAACATAGTGGTAGGTTTGCTCAATGAATATTTTGATCTGATGGTTCGTGAGATCATGAATGAAGGCGGAATCATCGATAAGTTTATCGGCGATGCAATCATGGCTGTTTTCAAAGGAGAAGACTACCACGCAAGGGCGCTCCGTGCTTGTATTGCAATCCGAAATAAAATGAATGCACTTCCGGTATTTTCAGAAAAATCAGGTTTTGAACCAAAAGTATCGATCGGAGTCAATTGTGGAGAAATGGTCGCTGGAAATATCGGATCTATTTCCCTAAAAAAACTAGACTTTACCGTGATCGGTGATACGGTCAATGTGGCGTCCCGACTTCAATCCAAGGCAAGCCCGGGGCAGATTCTTATTTTGGATAAATTTGCCACTGCAGCTCCAGACTTCAAATGCAATAGTATTGGAAAAATCGATCTAAAAAATAAAGCCTTTCCAGTCAGTGTCTGCGAGGTAGAATAGCTCAGAATTGACCTTTTTAATTCTTTGAAAAAGGCTTACCTGACTTTATCATCTTTAATTACCCACCCATCAAATCTTAATCATGAAAAAAATTACTCAGCCCGCTTTACTGGTGGCGTTAGGAGTTTCTGTGAGCTTTGCTGCTCTAGTGCCTAAAAATGATTCGGCCCTAGCGCCGATGCGACACGATTACAACACTCAGCTCGATAGTACTAAAAAGGATTCACTTGACTATCCAAAATTTAAAGACCTCCCTCTAAAGCCAGAGCGTGAAGTAAAATTCAACACGAAAGAAGGTACTTGGATCAGTGTCGATGTCAGCCCTGACGGAAATACCCTGGCTTTTGACCTGTTGGGAGATATTTACACGATTCCGATTTCTGGGGGAAAAGCAACTCCAATTACCACTGGCATTGCCTACGAAACTCATCCCCGTTTTTCTCCAGATGGGGAAAA
>JBBQDY010000390.1:0-3425 GCA_038320155.1 Cytophagales bacterium | reverse complement strand
GCATTTTTTCCTTGATTCCAGACCACTTGAAGTTCCACCTCCAGGCCCGCAATAAATAATAGCAGCACGACTGATATTTGAATAAAGCCATCAAGGGCGATATTAGTCATGGGATGCGAACTGAACAGATATTCCTGTACCGCCGGAAAGAGTGAACCCAATATGGTAGGACCAATGATGATCCCTGCTAATATTTCCCCTACCACAGCAGGCTGCTTAAACTTACGGGCCACCTCGGCAAAGACCCGTGCGATAATAAGGATAGAGGCAAGCTGGAGGAGCAAATTAATAACCTCCTTATGGTTGAGCGTTTCCATGGAGGTTAGTTTTTGAGAATTAAAAGATTACAAGGCAAGGTGCTGAGCAGGTCTTCTAGGTCATGTGGGAACAAACGATCAAAGAAATTCAGCCGTTGATCATCTCCGACTACCAATAAATCTGCATCTATTTTTTCGCAGAAGCGACCCAATTCGACCGCCCATTTCCCACCTGTCACTTTGACGTTTATTTTCAAACCTTTCGTATCGATTTCTTTTAAAATGTCCTGAACATAGGTCATTTCATTCTTCACTAACTGCCTTCTAGTTTGCGCTATTTCTTCTTCCGAGTCCTCACCGGCTGTTCCCATTTGGAGCCCATACATTTTAATTTCATTCAATATATGTACTTGGTCTGCTCGAACTTCTCTGGAAAAAACAACTCCTTTCTCAATCACAAATGGGGTGATTTCCAGTTCTGTTCCGTTGAGAACAACTTTTGAAAAACCGGTAGTTTCAAGCTTCGGATCGATCAGGGTCAATACAGAACAGGGAGATTTGCGAATGATTTTTCGCCCCACAGATCCCATATAATATTTCAAAAATCCCTCTTCCTTCAACGCACCAGCTACCAATAAATCCACCTTGGCTTCTTTACAAGCTTGCAAGATCATCTTGACAGGCTTTCCTTGCTTCCATATTATAGTAGTCCGTGATTCATCCAAACCATGAAGTTGGAGGACTTGCTGAAATCGTGCTTCCAACGCATCCGTTTTCTCTCCAACATGAATTAATATCAAGTCTGAGTGAAACAGCTCAACAAGTCGTTTGGTCTCAGCAATCAAAGCCTCCATTCGAGGAGAAAAGGCAACTGCAAGGGCGATTTTGGAAAACATAAGGTCAGGACTAAGTTTTCAAATAAGCAAATTTTCTATTTCATTCCAAGAAACGGTCAGCAATCCACTTATCCCGAGGAATGTCCATTTAAGCAGAAAATTGACTTAATGAAAAAGGAAGCCCCGATTTCCAGTTATTTTTCTTAAAATTTAGTCTTCGAATACTTCCAAAATAAGTGGATTCAAAAAAATCTTACCAAATGATGAAAAAAAACATACTGAGCTGGTTTTTGATGGCTAGTCTGGGATTTTCTGCTGGAGCAATTGCCCAGTCTACTGATTATCCTACCCTGAGTCTAGTCAATCAGCGTCTGCAGCAAGTGGCAAAAAATAACACTGCCACACTTACTTCTCTGGTGAAAACGGCTGGGGGCAAGGACATCTGGGTGCTCAAAGTGGGAACCGGAGAGCTAGACCAAAAACCTGCCATTGCAGTAGTCGGTGGGGTGGAAGGTTTCCATGTCCTCAGCACCGAACTCGCCGTCCAATTTGCCGAAAAACTGGTTGCTGAGCATGCAGATGCATTGGAAAAAACCACTTTTTACATCTTTCCTAACATGTCGCCGGATGCTTACGAGCAATACCACGCCGCACTGAAATATGAGCGAAGGGGCAATGCCGCCACAGTCGATCATGATCGAGACGGTAAAGCTGGAAACAACGGCTATACTGATTTGAATGGGGACGGCCTCATTACCTGGATGCGAGTGGAGGATCCATTAGGAGAATATGTGATCTCTACTCAAGATGAACGCGTACTCGAGAAGGCAGATCGATCCAAAGGCGAGGCTGGCAAATACTTGGTCTTCAAAGAAAGTAAAGACGATGACAAGGACGGAAACTTCGCAGAGGATCTGAAAGAAGGTATCGCCTTCAACAAATCGATGACATACAAATTTCCGGTTTTCGAGCCTTTGGCTGGTGATATCCCAGTGTCTCAATTGGAATCTCGTGCCATGCTGGATTACCTTTTTGAGCAGTGGAATATTTTTGCATTTGTGACTTTTTCACCTGCAAACAATCTAAGCACTCCGCTGAAATATAATGCTGGAGA
Organism: Cytophagales bacterium; assembly: GCA_038320155.1. GTDB lineage: Bacteria > Bacteroidota > Bacteroidia > Cytophagales > Cyclobacteriaceae > Algoriphagus. The sequence continues at coordinate 1,218 of JBBQDY010000390.1, read as the reverse complement.
TGCCAAGAAGCGGGTGGTGGCTTCGATTTTAGAAAAAGATCAGGCCATTAACGCCATGGTTTCCGACGTCTATAATGAGACCGTTTCCCAAAAAGCATTTCAACAGACAAATCAGGGAACTCCCGGGGATTTCTTCCAATGGGCTTATTTCCACTTTGGAAGACTGAGTTTCGGTACGCCGGGATATTGGGTGCCAGAGTACAAAGGTGGAGATGGTAAAGGCAAATCTAATCCTGACGCTAATTACCTAGCATGGGCAGATTCATTGGGGTGGAGTGATGTATATGTCCCTTGGACTGAGATCAAGCATCCTGATTTCCCTGGCAAAAAAGTTGAAGTTGGTGGAATCAAGCCTTTCGTAATGGCCAATCCACCTTATGATCAAGTGGCAAAAATTGCAGAAGAGCATACCGACTTTATCCTCAAGCTTGCTGACATGCAGCCAAAGCTGGAAATGCTCAATATTAAAACTGAAAGCCTTGGAAATGGACTAACCCGAGTTTCAGCAGACTTATTTAATAATTCTCCGATACCAACGCATTCCGAACTGGGAGAACGATCCAGATGGCTTCGCAAAGTCCGGGTTGACTTGAATGTCTCCAAAGACAGAATCATCTCAGGTGATAAAATCATGCTGATCGAATCCATTGGAGCTTTTGAAAAAATAAGTCTCAGCTGGATTGTCAAAGGATCCGGTGATGTACCTGTAAAAGCCGGTGCTTCCCATGCAGGATTTGTTACTACTAACTTCAAACTCTAAGCCGTCATGAAAAAGATAAAAACAGTACGAATTATACTTTCGCTGGCTTTGATGACAGGATGGATGACATTCAGTCCAGCTAGCGCGCAGGAGAAATTCTTCAAAGCCGTAGGCAGTCCACATAAACCCAAAGTGGAGCTGACTTTTAATAAATATTACACTTACGAGGGGTTGGTGGATGCGATGAAGAAAATTGCTGCGGCTCATCCGGGATTGGCAAAGATCGAATCGATCGGTAAGTCTTATGAGGGTCGGGACATTATGACGCTTACGATTACTGACTTTTCTACAGGAAAATCTGAAGAAAAGCCTGGGATGTGGATTGATGGAAATATTCACTCCAATGAGATTCAGGGTGGGGAATTTTCGCTTTATGCGGCGTGGTACCTGACCGAAATGCAGGCTGATACGGAATTCATAAAGGAATTACTCCAGGACAAGACTTTCTACATCACACC
>JBBQDY010000389.1:0-3434 GCA_038320155.1 Cytophagales bacterium | reverse complement strand
TGATAAGTTCAGGATCATGATCTGGGAAAGTAATTCCTCAAGCACGCTTCTATACGATAATAAGCGTGGTACATCAGAAAGTTCAGATGATGCTACAGTTATAGGCGGTGGATCAATCGTAATCCATAAACCAGCTGCCGGAGGAAACAAACGAGTTGTTACAGACTTGATCACTGTCGCATGGAATACTCCTGTAGAAACCATCAAGAAGAAAGTAGATCAAATAAGTGCTACATGGTTTGAAAGTAGAAAACTGGCGATGACGTTGGATGCAAGTGCATACGATCAGTTAACTCCTGGCTTCTATGAATTGAAAGCCGATGTAGTAGCAAATGAGTTCTTCGCTCTGGATGAGCCGATCGCTATTCAGATCTTGGTTCAGGATAAACCTCAAGCGCTTGATGTCACGATCAGCAATGATAAATTGACTAAGGATGTAAGATCCGGTCAGGTTGTTGGAGTTCTAAGTACCATCGATCCTGTAGACAATATCCATACCTATACAATTGCTGCAAATGCAGACTTGATCTTGGATGGTAATAAGCTGATCTGGAAAGGAACTTCAATTCCGGCTAGATTGGATGTCACAGTCTTTAGTACTGACAGAGCTGGACAGACGATCTCAAGAGAAATTACGCTGACCAGAGAGTTGAAGCCAGGTGAGTTCTTCCTTTATCCTAACCCTGCCAGCAGCCAAACCAATGTCATGGTTGATCTTGATCAAAGTGCTACTGTAGCAATCCGAATCTTCGATGCGATTGGCAGACTGGTAGTAGAAAATGAAGCTTCTAGATCAGGTAGCTTCACCCAGGCAATCAACTTGGATGGGCTAGCAGCAGGCATGTACACGGTACAGGTAAATGTTGGAAATATGGTGATGACTAAGCGTCTGATTAAGAAATAGTCAAAAGGCCAATACAAAAATAAAAACCTCTCCTTTTAATTAGGGAGAGGTTTTTTGTTGCTTAAAAGGTTTTCATTTAGATGATACCTAGCTAAAGGATTCATATAAAGCGGGATGTAGAATAGGCAATTCAACCTTTTTAATAATTTATTCTTAATTATGTTTTAAGAAATTGAATTTCACTTAAAAAGACCTTTACCCATATTCATTAATCCTCCGAGGTCTATACCGCCATCTTTTCCACCACCAAGCAAAGATCCCATCAAATCTCCAGCACCGATTTTCCCAGTTTTTCCTTGAACTAAATCAACGATCGAAGACATTATATCCTGATTATCCTGTGGTGCATCATTCACTCGCTTATTGAAAAAATTCATGATCATCGGAATTGCCGCTGCCGCAATACCCATGGCTTGCTCGTTGGAAATTCCGAGTTTGCCCATTAGATCATCCGCAACGCCGCCCTGAAGTTTTTGAATAACCGGAGCATTTGGAGAAGTCTCCGATCCTGAAAACATTTCTTTAACCCCGTCCATATTTCCTGAACCGATTTGATTTTTCAGCGAAGAAAAAATACTTTCCTTCAATGCACTCGCCGATTTTTGTGGCTGATCATGATTCATTCCCGAAAGCATCTCTTTGAGAGGACCGTCGGCTAGTTTTAATAATTGGTCTAACATAATTAGAAAAGTTTTATATGGTTAAAGTTGCAGATAATATCACTTCGCCACAAGAAAGTATAAGATGAGTTAAGCATTTGATCCTAGATTTGCTGAAAGTAAGGTCTTACAGATTTGGTGTTTTGAGTGTTCTGGTATGTATTAATTCAAGCCTAAAAAAAGGGGCTTCATTCATAGTCGATACAATTTTGATTAGAAGAATTAGAAATATTGAAAATCTGCATGGAATTGAAGTATTCCAAACCAGCCTCATCTGGCCGGGTACTGGCATTTGTTTGCCTGGAATTGGGATCTTCATTCATGATGCAATTCCTGAATCCGCGAGAAAGCGGATCATCCAGCATGAATATGGGCACTATTTGGATTATAAAATTGGAGATGCAGGAGATCAGAAAAGGTTTTTAAGGTCTCACTTACTTGGGTTTTACCTAAAAATTGGCCTACCAAGTCTTCTAAATCTGATGTGGGGGATCAATAAAATTCCAGCATTTTCGGGTGATCACCGGAGATTTTGGACGGAGACTCGTGCCAACCGTCTTGCGAATAGTCACTTTGGAGAAACTTTGGCGGAAGACTTTGATCGCTATTTCCCAACAGCTCAAACATGATTAAAACTTTTTTATAGACTTGGCAGTAGGCGCTTATCCTCTTTGGATAATCTTGAAAGATCAGGCATTTAGGCTATAAAAACGTTATTTCCAACTCAATTTCATTTTCCTATTTCCATAGATTTATTATTATATCATCCCGATGTTCTTTTCGGACTTGTCCTCTTTTTAGGGTTTATGTTGTTCCTCAATTTTTGGTTCTTCAAAAAGAAAAGCCACATCATTTCAAATAAAGAAGCAGTGATTTGGTCAGTGTTTTGGATCAGGCTCTCGATGGTTTTCAGCGTCATTATTTACCTCATCATTCCAGAAAAAGTGGGCTTGGAAAAATTCTCTGAGTTTCAGTAGTATAATAGGATCGGTAAGGTGCTTACAGAAGATGATTTTTTGTAATTGCTCTGGTTTTTGGATTCTTTAACCTTCTAAGAGAATATCACTACAAAGTGCTTTTTAAATCTGATTAGCTAAAATTAGGTCTATTCAGGGGCTGGAGTTATCCATTGTAGTCTCGGCAGCTTTACATTCCTAGCCTTCGGCTGACGGCTGTACACAGTATTACTCTCTCGAGAATAAAATACCAGTCTTTAAAACAAACTCTACGTCCTTGCGGTGAGAAATCTTCTTGTCTACAAAAAAAGAACCTAGCCGTATTAGACCAGGTTCTTCTTGTTTAAGTATTAATTCCCGCTTTTCGGCCTATAATACCGAATAGGAGCTTTGGGCTCTGGCTTCAATTCCACTCCTTCGGTTTTCAATAATTCCAAAGCTACCTCTACCGCTCGTTCCAACTGTGGATCCCGACCAGCGATGACATCCTTAGGCAATTGTTCCACTGCGATATCTGGAGAGATACCCACGCCTTCCACCGCCCATTCGCCATCCGTATCATAGAAACCTCCTCGTGGAGCCACCATTCGGCCTCCATCTACAAAAGGAGGTGTATCCCATGTTCCTACCAATCCTCCCCAAGTTTTGGTACCGATCAATGGACCGATTTCCATCTTGTTGAATAAGTAGGGAAGGAGATCTCCCCCAGAACCTGCACGCTCATTGATTAGCATCACTTTTGGTCCCCAAATCCCTGACATAGGTTGGGTAAATGGTTTGTGGTCATTTGCTCGAGAGTTGAAATAGCCGGTAAGTTTACGATTCATGATGTCCACCATGTAATCAGCCGCGGATCCACCGCCATTGTTTCGCTCGTCGATCACTGCTCCTTTTTTATCCTGCTGCGCAAAATAA
>JBBQDY010000388.1:0-3435 GCA_038320155.1 Cytophagales bacterium | reverse complement strand
TGATCGTGCCTGAATACAGCGGGCGAAACGAATATCGAATTCCGGATTATTTCCGGGTAGATGTTTCCTACACGGTAGAAAAAGTGTTTTCTAAAAAAGGAGATAGCTTGAATTTCAGCATTTACAATCTCTTGGGCAGGCGAAATGCCTATTCGATTTTTTGGCAAAAGGATGGGGATTCTCAACAGTTACGATCGTATCGATTGGCGATTTTGGGAGCAATATTCCCATCGATAACTTACAGTATTGAATTTGGAGGAGGTAAAAATGAGTAATCAGTGGGCAGTGATCAGTAGGCAGTATTCAGTAGGCAGTGCCGATTCCTATCGGGAGCAGAAATCAGTCGGTAGATGGCTGGGTAAAGGCTTGTTAATTTTGTTTGTTTTGCTAGCATCCTGTGTGGACAAGATTGATTTCCCATTGGATCGTGGCGTCGAAAAACTAATCGTCTCTGGACAAATCAATAACCTGAATGAAGCTCAGGTGATTTACTTATCAGAAACTACCTCAGCTAATCGGGAGCCACTGAGCTCTGGAAATGTATTTGTGATTAATGATCTGCCAAGACCGTTACGTGGAGCTGTAGTGAAAGTGATCGGTAGCGATGGAAGTCTAGTTTCATTCCAAGAAACCAAATCAGGTCAATATGAATTTAGGACTTCGCTTGGACTGAAACCGGGAGTGAATTATCAAGTGGAGATTTCATTCGACGGGCGAACCTATCGGTCTGAGGCAGAATCTTTCAATCCAGTGATCGGAACAGACAAACTGAGCTATACATTTGAGCGAGGTGTCTTCAAAGACCAGCCAGAGACTGCATTCATCTCAATAATCACGGAGGTAAAGCTCCCTGAGCTAGTCGGCGACTATTACTTGCGCTGGGATGTAGATGAGGTTTATTTCTGGGATTTGACTTTTTTTCCAAATGCTTTCAATAGAGCTCCACCGCTTTGTTTTGTTTTTGGATTTCCGGATCCAGAGCGGATTACGCTTTTAAACGGTGATTTATTGAATCGACCAGGAGGGGCTTCCAGTCAGGTTGTCGCGGAGCGAATTGTCGATGAATCGTTTTTAAGTAGGCATTTCTTCAATGTACGGCAAACCAGCATCAGCAAATCATCCTATGACTATTGGCGAAAAGTTCGGGAATTAGTCAACAATACAGGCTCTGTATTTGATACGCCCCCGGCACCGATCCGCGGTAATATCCGAAATGTGGATAATCCCGATGAGGTGGTTTTGGGATACTTTGAAGTGGCAAATGTGAATTTGACTCGGATCTTTACCACAAAGGCAGATGTTCCTTTTTTCCTGCCTGAAGTCTGTACCTATTCTCCGACGAGACCTTTGAATGATTATCCTAAGACTTGCCTTCGTTGTAGTGAATTTAAAAACAATAGCGGCGAATTCCCGGTGTGGTGGTTTGATCAGTAGGGTAAATAGAGATTAGAAACTGGAGAATTGAGAGTAGTTAATTCCATTAAGATTTAATTCCCATTTAGAACTCGATCTGGTTTTTGGATAAAGGAGTGTGGGGAATTTTTTTGAAAATTGATTCGAGTGACAAATCTAAAAACTGTTGCTGTCAAGCTTAGTGTTTTCCTGCTTCAAGAATCTCGTAAATCGTAGATCGTAAATCAAAAATAAAAAAAGGGTTAGCAACCGCAGTCTTTCACTAAGTTTTTGATTCCCTTGCGAGTAGATATAGCGACTGCCCGAGATAGCGAAGCGAAATTTAAACTCATACTTTCTTTATTCCCTATGGGAATAGGAAGTCCTCCTATCGTGGTGTTGATTGCATAATCAGAAATAATATCCCCGGTGGCTGTTTCCATTAGCGCGACTCGAAGGGAACTATTGATCTGGGTGTCATTTTCCCAGTAGCTAGGAGAATTTAAGTTTGACGGGTCGGTCTTCTTCCAGTCTCCAGTCCATGCCAATTCGCCTAAACTAAGCCCCAAAAGATATGGAATTCCCAACTCGAGGTTAATATTCGCACGCTGCACCGGGTCATTGACATCCTTGATGCCCAATATTAGAAGCTCATAATCCATTTGATCATAAAGTGCAACCTTAGTAAAACCTTCTTCTTGAAATATGCCGACAATCATTTCTTCCAGCCGATTTTGCTCAGAAATAGAAAGTTGCCTAAAGCTTTCTTGCCAGTTGAGCGGAAGTAGTAAAATCCCATCTGTTTTGCTCAAGCAAATATGACAGCTAATCCTCTGGTAGATTTTTGTGGAACTGCAAGAGGCAAGAAACCCAAATAGGAGAAGGAATAAAAGTAGGTTTTTCAAGGGAGGTTGTTGATGGGAGATTGGTGCGAGGGCGAAAAATCTTTCGCTCTTACTGTAGGTTTGGTATTTGCGCGGGTAGGGGCGCATGATTATTCGCTCCTACTTGAAATCAGATTGAGTACGTTGCCTAGACCAATTGCTAACTAGGCCAATGACGGCAACAACCTGGAATAGAATCGCAAGTCCAAGAATCAATTCTGCATTGGGATTGTCATTGATTTTAAAATATCCGCCTAAAATTGCTCCTGAGAAACTCAAGAAAAGCAGGCGAAGCATCAGTTTTTGGCGTTTGGTCATATTCGAATTCAGATGTAGATATCTAACCTACATCAAATATCTTATATCCTAAATCTTAAATCCCAATTACTTCCTCGGATGAAAATCCGTTAGCACCTGCCTCAAATAATCCCGATCCAGATGCGTGTAAATTTCCGTCGTCGTGATGCTTTCGTGACCGAGCATTTCCTGAACGGCTCGAAGATCAGCTCCGCCTTCGATCAGGTGTGTGGCAAATGAATGGCGAAAGGTATGTGGGCTGATATTCTTATTGATCCCGGCTTGCAAGGCAGTTTTTTTGATGATCAGGAAGATCATGACTCGAGTTAGTTTTTTGCCTCTGCGGTTGAGAAAGACAAATTCCTCGTGTCCTTTTAAAATGGTTTGATGCACCCGAACCTCATCCTTATAAATGTTCAAATACTTCAAGGCATCTTTTCCAATCGGAACCAGTCGCTCTTTGTTGCCTTTACCAATCACCCGCAAAAACCCTATATCCTCAAAAATTTGCCCTTTTTTCAACTCGGTGAGTTCTGAAACCCGAAGACCGGAACTGTACAGCATTTCCAGCATGGCCCGATTGCGATGACCCTCAGGCTCGCCCAATGGAATAGCTTCCAAAAGTTGCTCGATTTCGATAAAGCTCAAGGTGTCCGGAAGTTTTCTGCCCAATTTAGGGGCCTCCAAAAGTTGGGCAGGATCTTCTGTGATCAAGTCCTCATACATCAGGTATTTGTAGAAAGCCTTAATGCCCGAGGTAATTCTGGCTTGGGTATAGTCGGAGATTTCAAGTTTGGCGAGGTCATTTACGAATCGTCTGAGATGTTCTAATTCGAGGTTGAGGGGGCTTATTTCAGGAAAA
>JBBQDY010000387.1:0-3442 GCA_038320155.1 Cytophagales bacterium | reverse complement strand
GGCTATCTGGCGATGAAAGCATTTGTGGAAACGATTTGCGAAGATTCACCGGCGGCAATAAAATTTAGGAGCAAATACAATCTTTATGTAATGCCACAAATGAATCCAGATGGAGTAGCAAATGGTCATTGGCGGCACAATGTGGGAGGGATCGATCTGAATCGGGATTGGGTGAATTTCAATCAACCAGAAACTCGGGCTTTGTCCAATTTCATGGAAAATAAAGTGCAGGAAAGTGGTGGGGAATTTATTTTTGCCGCAGACTTTCACGCCACTTGGGAAGATATTTTTTACACCATCAATGAAGATCTGGAAGGCAATTCACCGGGATTGATTCCAAAACTGATCAAGCGATCTTCGAAAAGAATCCCAGGCTATGATCCCAATATCCGACCTTCGGAAATCAACGAACGAAGTGTAACTTCCAATAGCTACTTTTTCTTTGTCCATGGAGCGGAGTCTATGACCTTTGAAGTAGGGGATAATACCCCTCGTGAGCTTATTCGGATGAAAGGTGAATTTACTGCAAGAGAATTGATGCGGCTTTTGAAATAAGTAGACCTCATTGCTAGGAATTCATTTTAGCGTCATTGCGAGGAATTTGACGGAATCATTCAATTAAATGAAAAGTCTCAATTCCGAAGCCCGCCTCCCGGCGGGCAGGCAATCTCACAGTTGGGCTAGAGATTGCGTCAGATGGGAAAGGCTGTGGTAAAAGTCAAGGGAGGAAAACCATCCTCGCAATGACCCAAAACTTGAAACCCTCAAAAACAAAAACTAACAGCTCCACTTAGAAATTTTGATGTAAGCTAAATTGAAGCTGACCTTTTGCCCAGTTGGCTGTGGTTTGTTTCATCCAACCAACCTGTACTCGGGATCTAGCTCCTACGAAATAGCCCAAACCAACATAGGTTCTGTTTCGGTCAAAATACTGTACCGTTCTACCATCGCCAATTTCTGTTTCCCCATTTATAAATAGTTCATTGTAAAGCGCTAAATAGATCGCATCTTTTTCCATTTGCTTTTTATTCAGTGGTACATTCATAAACAGCATATAACGAAATCTAGTCCTGAAATCCTGACCTTCGACAAAGCGCTGTTCGTACCTGAATCGATGGTTGAAGTAGAATCTTCCGCCTACTTTTTGAGGCATCATAGCTTCTTGGTAGATTCTGTTTTCAGCGACTACTTCATCAGAGTCACCCGGAGCGCCTGTTCCTATGTAGGCATAGCCCAATGTAAATAATATATCCTCTGATTTGGGGCGAAAGGTAAAACCAGATCTTAAAAGCAACTGCTCACGGTCCGAACCTAGATTCCAAGCTCGATATTGAAAATCACCCTGGACTCCAAACTGACTGTTTGCGAATTTTTTCTGGTAAAAATACATGTACCAAGCTCCGAGCTCTTCTTCGTCTACGCTACTTTGGGCTGCAAGGGGGAGTTGGAACAAAAAGATAACTCCTAGTAAAAGCGTAATTTTTTTCATGCGTTGGGGGTCAATTGATATTAAAAAAAATGCAGGCTATCAAGCTGATAGCCTACAATAAAATTTATTAAAATTTCAAGATTTACTTTTTGAATTTTGGAAGGGAAGTGATCGTCTCCTCAATAAACTCAACTGTTCCGTTCTCAAGATTATACACTGCACCCACGATGATCAAGGTACCCTCATCAACTCTTCTGCTCAAGACGGGTTCTAGGTTACGCAGTAAATTTACCTGCTCTAACACATTCTCTTTAATAGCAAGATTCAAAGTTTCTTTTTCCGGTAAACCTTTCGCCTTAGCTCTTAGCGCTGCTGGCTTGATCGCATTGATCAATGTTACCACGTGTCCTGGAGGGTTAGGAGGAAGTGCCATTGCTGCATTTACCGCTCCACAAGACTGGTGTCCAAGAACAACAATTAAGTTGCTTTTTAGTACCTCAACACCAAACTCAATGGTTCCATAAGAGGCTTGTGCCATTACTTGACCGGCAGTTCTGGTGATGAATAGATCACCCACACCCTGATCAAAAATAATTTCATTTGGAACTCTACTGTCCGAGCAACCTACAATTGTAGCAAATGGCTTTTGGCCTGCTTCGAATGCCTTAAGATCCTCAGGCGTCTGTCGTGGCTTTTCAGATTTTCCGCCCGCAAAGCGATTGTTGCCATAAATTAATTTTTTTAGACCGTAGTACGGGTCCATACCGGCGCTGTCTCGATCAGCTTGATATCCGTTTGTCTTCAGTTCTAAAAGTCGAGAGACCATGGGACTTTGCTGGGCGGTAGTCACATGAAAGGTAAGCACTAATAGTGCTAGCGATAAAATATTTCTATAGATCTTCATATGTTATTTAGATATAAGGAATTGTAACTCTAAAAAAAATTCAAGGTTTTACTGTTAATTTCGAATAGTCATGACTGTGTATGAATGATCGATATATTAACATGAATGGTATAAAAAATATAATATACGGTATATAAATAATAATTATGGAAGCTCATATTTAATGTTATGGACTGCCTAATTTGCCCCGATTATTGATCTGGATTCTTGTCAAACCAGAGTATTAAATTCCAACTAGTTCGAAGTCAATAAAAATGTGTAAAGCTCTTATTATGATATGTTAAAATATGAGTAAATATATTTGCTCATAGTTTTAGAATCTATGAGCTGATTAGAAATGGAAGATCCTGATTTCAATAAACAATAGGAAGGACTACCACATATAAGTCCCCACAGCAGCCGAATTTAAAGTTGAGACAAAAGCTTTGTCCTCGATTTTGATTTGAAAGGAGGCTTCTGTTTTGGTCTCATTCAATACAATCAGAACCAACTTCCCATCGGGCCGCAGGAAAGCTACATTTGGAAGTCCTTCTATTTCATTACTATCTATTCGCACCGAACCGGGCACTACAAGCTTGCTTGCATGAGCAATCACATAGTAGGCAGGATTCCGGGTAACTGAATCCCCATCAATCGTCACTGCACCCAAACATCGGTCGCAACCGCCGCGGTCGGTAAAAGGAGTTAGACTGGGATTGGAAGTGAGATTCCATTCCAACACGGTCTTAGCCCAATTTCGAGTAGCATCGATAATTAGATTTTTGGTATGCCATATCAAGTCTTCAGCAAGATTGCCCGGAGCTCCGATCCACTGTTCCGTGAAGTAAATATGCTTGTCGGGAAAAGCCTGATGAACTTCTGAAAGTGCGTCTATTTCCCCTCCATAGAGATGGAAAGCCGATCCGTCGATAAATGGATTTGCCAGTGAATCTTGGAGTACAGTGATTGGATAGTCAGGTCGGTCGGCGTTGTGATCATAGCTGATGATTTTGGTTTTGATTCCCGCTTCGCGAAATGCTGGGCCTAGATGTATTCCGATAAACCGTGCCTGCTGCTCAGGAAGCATTAACAATGAAGGATTATTTCCGGGATGAAGCGGCTCATTTTGA
>JBBQDY010000386.1:0-3453 GCA_038320155.1 Cytophagales bacterium | reverse complement strand
AGAATCCATCGATCAAATCCATAGGCACGGTGGCCCATGCAAAAATCGCCTGAAAAATTAAAAGGAGAATTGCTGCGAAAATCACATAACCAAATACAGGGTGAAGGAAAATCCCATCCAGTCCAGATTTTGCTTTTCTTTCAGGAGTCTCTTTTACGACTGCTGCTTCAACGATTTTAGTGATTTTCCGATAGCGGATTTTTGTTTCTTCGAGCTGTGCGGCAGCCAAGTCAAAATTCATGCTTTCCAACTTTGATTTGATCCAATCCCGATTTTCCTGAGGAATTACTTTATCGACTCTTCCGAACCGAAGCATTTGGTAAGCTTGATACTGATTAGGCAGATCGAATTTGGACTGCACTTCGTCAAGTAGACTTGTAGGAACCACCTCATCTATTGCGATGAAACTTCCTTTTTTGCTAAAGTTTCTTGTATGAATTAAATCTCTTATTTGATCGAGGCCTTTTTCACCTCTGGCATCGGTACTGAGAATTGGAACTCCAAGTGCTTTAAAAATTTCAAATGTCTTGATCGCAATATTCCGCTTGGTAGCTATATCCGCCATGTTTAGGACGATAGCTATGCTCAAACCAAGATCGATCAGCTGTGTTGCAAGGAATAATCCTCTGGATAATTGACTTGAATCGATCACCATCAGCACAAACTCTGGTTTTTCCGCTAGGTTGGTTTGGCTTAGTACCCGATTTGCAATGATCTCATCTTCAGAATTTGGGTAGAGACTATAGGTGCCAGGAAGATCGATGATTTGATAGGAATTCCCTTGGTAATTCATCACCCCCACTTTCTTGTCTACTGTGACTCCAGGGTAGTTTCCAATCTTCTGACTCAATCCAGTCAATTGGTTGAAGATGGTCGACTTGCCTACATTTGGGTTGCCGATTATAGCAATCCTAGGGGTCGATACTACTGAAGCGGGAGTGGGTTTATCCATACATTAGGGCAGTTGCACCTCAATCAATGAGGCTTCATTTTTCCGCAAAGCCAAAATGGTCTCATCTAGTTGAAAAGCCATTGGGCCTCCCAAAGGTGCACTGTACTTTAGGGTGATTGCTTTGCCTGGCATAAAGCCAAGTTCCATTAAATTTAATTTCAATGGGGAATCGATGATTTCTTTGATGATAGCCGTTTGGGTGACGGAAATCTGATCAGCTGTTTTCAACATAAGTGGAATTTGCCTAGAACCGATTGCAAAAGTAGGATTATTTGGAATGAATCTAAAGAAAAATAAACAAGATTTTTATCAGGATTTCGAATCTTCTACTTATCGGATACTTAGAACTTCATTATTAAGGTTGAATTCTTTTCCATTTGTCATAAAGATTCGAATACTAAATTCCAGAATAACCTCTTTTTTAGGGTCTTGTTTCCAGCCTAGTTTATAAAGATCCTCTCGATAAACCGTTACAGGTTGTTTGAAAAATGATTCGAAGGGCAACGTTTTTTCCACGAAAAAATAATTAACATCAAAGAATTCGGTGATGTCTTGACCTACTTTCAAAACGGTTCCATCTCCAAGGGTCACTTCTTTGGAGTTCAGAAGTTGGATTCCAGTCATCTGCTGAGCTGATTTTGGAGTGACTGGACTACAAGCAAAAGCTACTCCTGGGATACCATTTGTCGTATTATTTTCGATCGAAGAAATAGTTTGAGTTTCTAGGATTCGAAAGGCTTTGAAAATCTGATCGTAAGGAAGGGGAGTAGTTGGATTGACACGCTGCCCGGGTTTGGTCAAGGACAGCGTCTCAAAGGAAAGTATGTTGAAATCTTTAACTTCAAACTGAGGTTCACATCCGCAGGAATCAGTGCATGTAATCCCACAACTGAGCGGAAGAAGCGCAATGAATGCGAAAACAGTTACCGTGGCTATAGACTTTCTATACATTTTCTTCATACTAAATTATAACAGCTTATTCAACTTGGAGTGAGCATGTAAGTTTAATCAAAAACTTCCTTTTATGGAAAAAGTAAAGTTTCTGCCAGGCGCTGTAAGTCCTGAACTATAAGGCCTGTATCTCAAATCTCGGATATTTTCGATCCCCGCATTGATTTCTAAAAACGCGAAAAGCTGATAGGAGGAATTAAAGTTGAAAATAGTCCAACTCGGAGAATAAGGATTTCCATCCAGGTCTTTTGCATAGAGTTGCGGTTTGCCTTTCTCTTCCACTGGCATATTTTCAAATGCCACTTCAGCGCTGTATTGACTAGTCAGGACGAGCTTCAAATTTCCTTTAGCAAAAGTCAATCTGGTCAATCCAAAAGCAGGGGCCGCATGTCTTGAGGGACTCGTGCTTTCATCCTCAAGTTCTTCGGTTCCTTTCTGCCAATTGTAGCGAGAGGTAATCAAGAAATGTTTAGAAACTGCTATTTCAATACCTGCTTGGATTCCATAGACTTTCGTAAAAGCCGCATTTTGAATTGCTAAGACTTGACTCGGAACTCCGTCATAATCAATGACTGGTTCGCCATTTAGGGTAAATGGCCTGCGGACCATTGCATCCTGAAGAATGGTATAATAGCCACTAAGGTCAAATTTGAAGCGCTGGTTGAAGTGTTTATTGATATTCACCTCTGCATTGTAGGCGTACTCAGGTTTCAAGTTACGGTTAGGTACGATTACCGCTCCCGGTTGAGAATCAAAAATTTTCCCCACATCATCTACATTGGGTGCTCTAAAGCCTGTTGAAAGGTTTGGTGATATCGTAAGTGAAGATTCAGGTGAATAGACTAATCCCAAACTCCCTGTCAAGGCGCCAAACTTACTGGAGCTAGTGGAAAAGGGGAGTGGATAGAATGCCTGGTTGATGCTATAATCAGCGTTTAGCTCAATGTAATTGTATCGAATTCCAGTTTGGAACTTCAGTTGTTTGGAGATCTCTGTATGCAAGCTTCCATAGACTGCGGCAGAGACCCAAGAGGATTGCGGATAGCGGGTGGTAGCCGGACTGATTGCTTTTGAGCTAGTGTTTTCTCGATATCCTTCTGAGGTAACATCGTTGTAGATGAGTTCCGCACCATAGCTTATAAAGCTTTCTTTCTGAATGTTTTTCACAAAATCAGCATTCGCCGAATAGGCTTGTACTTTTTCTGTCCTTGTGTTCTGGTTTAAGTTTCCAGTTCTTCTATCGATTCTGCTTTCTTCAAAATATTGCTGTGCGATTTTAATATCGACTTGATCAAATAGTTTGGATTCACTTCGGTGCATGATCCCAAAATTATTCATCATCCAGATTTGTGGACCATAAGCCCAAACTGCAAAACGTAAACCTGAATTCCCAGATTCGATCAATCGATCATATCTAGGCACATAGCCAGTTTGACTATAATGAAATCCATAGCTTAATTCGGTTTGCTCTGAGGCTTTGAATTTTATCTTTTGCATGACGTTGAATTGATCATAGCCGCTAGGAATTTGAACTTCAGAATCTGGGTTAG
>JBBQDY010000385.1:0-3463 GCA_038320155.1 Cytophagales bacterium | reverse complement strand
ATCGGAGAAATCCTGCATGGAATGATTTCCATGAACCACTAAAACCAAAGGAAATGGTCCTTTGCCTTCAGGCATCCACACCCGCGCATTCAGCGGCAATTCTTTTGCGTCAAATCCCCAATACTTCTTTCGCCACCAACCTCCAAATTTTTTCCAATTGTCGATAAATGCTCGACCATCCACCGATTCGGTCTGATAAGTGATTCCTTCTGCAAATTCCTCTCGTCGAAGATCTTTCCCAGACCCATAGGTAAAAGTGGTGAATTGAAGACCTCCAGCAGCAGCTGGAGAAGCTCCATTAATCTGTGAAATCTTATCCTCGGTGAGTTTGGCTGCATTGACTTGCGGATCGACTTCTAATCCATTGATACTTCCAAAATAGATCAAAAAGCATATTCCTGCTATTCCGACAAGAAATCCTAAAACCGAAACCACCTTTTTTGGAGTAGTTAACCTTCGGAAATAGCCATTCCAAAACATTGCAATCCCGGCGCCAAAAAGCGAAAAAACCAAAACCATAAAAATGGCAAATCGCTCGTCATTTAGCCGGACTAGCGTGAGCAAAATGACACAGGAAATCAAGGCAAGTTTATAGATTCTCGGAATCTGAAAAATCAACTTAATCAGCTTGACTGAAAGAAAAGCAATCAGGGTGACGGCAAGTAAAATCAACACTCCAAACACTAAAATCCAAGGATCCTCCCAATTGATACTCATTCCTACCACCTCAATTAAAAAAACAATCAAAGTCAAAACCAACAATCCAATTGCAGCTCCTTTGATCGCAAATGGCCCAGGTTTGATAAGGTTCAGTTTTCCTTTGATCCAAGCGGCTATTCTCTTAAAAAATTTCTTCATGTTGAATAATAATAATTAGGGTGAAAATGGGTGGTTAAAAGTTTAAGATAAGGACTTTTTCAGTTGGGGAGAAAGTATAAAAATGCTTGAAAAGATAGAAACTAACATAATTACTTAATTTTTCAGATGCAGATTTGTCCTAGTTCCTTAGACAAACCTTCCCTTTTTCGCCTAAAAGCTCCCTTTTCAGTTTTGTCCTTTCTGGAACCAAGCAAGCTCATTCCTTTGGAGGATAATACAAAACCTTACTGAGAGTTTAGAAAGACCGTTTTTTCATTATTAACTGACTTGAAAAAAACATGTCCACTTTTTTAGATTCAGATTGATTTATGTTTCAGTCAAATAAACGGAAACATGGAGAACATTCTATTCCAGACATTACTGGCGTCTAGTGGGCAGTTTGGGCAAATCTCATCATTGGTAGTAAGCTTATCCTTCCTGCTATTCGATCAACAGGAGGTAAAGGGGGCCTATTCTTTTGATAAGGTTAAAACTTTGATAAGAAAGATATGAGCGAAAAGATTGAGTTTACTAATTTTCAAATTCTTGAAACTTACAATCTGGACCGAATAGCTTGAATCTCGATTTTGAAATTGTTCAAGCCGCTTAAAAAAACTTAAATTAAGAATGTTTTTATGTGATTTATTTAAATTTGACAGATGAGTAGCAAAAAGCTAAAGAGAGCACCGTTGAAGGAGGTCATTTTTGAACTTAGGTGGGAAGGCTCCGTTGATTCTCCGGGAGTGCAAGTAGATAAAGGAATTGGCTCAAGGTAAATTCGCTTCTAAACAAGAAATGGATTTTCCTGTATACAAGAAATTACTTCCGGACAATGCCCCATTCAAGATTTTCGGATCACCATTAAATCAGTTTTGGAAAGGTGAACTCAAATGGCCAGTTATTCAGCACGGGCAAGGAGTTTTAGCTATTAACGATGTAGAAGCAAGTTATATTTGGGAGGACAAGTTTTATCCGATGATCGAATCAACCTTAAAAAATCTAATTGAAAGCTATAATGATCCATTAAAATTTACGAGCGTAAAACTTCATTATATCGATGCATGGGACACCGAAGAAGTCCCCCCGATTGATTTTATGAGGGAAAATCTTCAAACTGATATTTTGAATAAATATAAAATTTCTGGCACACTACGGGATTTTAATATACAACAAGGGTTTGAGCTTGAGGACGGTTCTATTCTTAGTCTGTCTATATCAAGTGGAATCAATAACCAAAATAAAAAGAACTCAGTGATCTGGAATACCGTCGTGGAGAAAATGGGAAAGATCAGAAAAGAGGACATTATTCCTTGGCTCATTCTAGCTCACACTTATACTTCCGATATGTTTAAAAACATGTTAAACCCTGATTTTTATGCAAGCCTTGACAGCTAATTATTCAACACGAGGAGAAATCCAAAGAGATCAATATTTAATCGCGACAGTTAGTGCTCCTCAAACCGATCGATTTAGAAGCTCTAGCCTTTTCATATTGACCGATAATCGATTTCATGAAGAATTTAGACTGAACAACCGTGTTTTCGGTCTTTGTGAGGAGTTTGCTGAACTTGAGAACAATTGGGACGGTGATGGTGCCCTGAGACCAAGTAGTGAAGCCTTGAAAAATGTCTATTACATTGCAAATGTGCTAGAAAGCACTGGCCATCTCATATACAACGCAGCTCCAGGCCCTAACGGGGAAATTATGATTGATCTAAGAAATGGATTAGTTAATAGATCTGTTGAATTGATTTTTTATCCTTCTAGGATGGTTGTTGTTTTTTTCCATGAAAGTCAGGCACCTTTCCAGGAAATTTTCCAATTTGACAATCTACCTAATGTTTTAGATTGGTTGAATAAAAAGTAAACTCCAAATGAATAAAGGAGACTCAATTTCCACCAGCGAATGGCTTTATAGAAGAGGGTATTGTACCCCAGAAAAAAAATATTGCAACCCTGATGGAACGGCCACCTCGAGAGTTTTTAAACTTCGCGAGAAAGATGAGGGTAAACTATCTGTTGATCTCAAATCAAAAACTACCCCAAATTCATCTGTGGGCGATCCTAGTAAATACTTTTTATTTGAGTTTAAAAATCAACTGTTAAGGAAATCGGACTAGATACTATTTATGATCCATTAGATAATGGAGTCAATGACGCTCATTCATTTATAATCGGTATGAGTATAAATGATGAAGTTGCTCCAGGATATTTAGCAAGAAAGAGCAAGCGAGTGCTAATTTAAAGTATCAACGGAAATTTTAAGTTTTATTGAAATTTTAATTTTTCTCGGGACAAACTTCCCATATATGGTGTCCCTACGGTTTTTATAAAGCCCAATTCATTTTTAGGATCTACCCAAAACAAGTTCATGGCGTATTGATGATTTTATAGATTTTACCCTGATTCTTACTCATGATGTAAACTTGCTTTTCAGCGTCAATTCCAAACTTCAAATCCACTCGTCCTCCCACCAACTCTTCCATTGTCATTTCTTTTCCTTCGAAAATTACTTTGAAGCTTTTCACTTCCGGACTAGGTTTCTGATTCAAATCCGCAAAGAACAATCTGCCTGTTGGAATATCTCCAAACACGAATTTGCCTT
>JBBQDY010000384.1:0-3463 GCA_038320155.1 Cytophagales bacterium | reverse complement strand
ATCAACAAGCCGCCTTACCTGTCAAGCTTAGACGACAGGCATGAGGCGCAGAATATCTTGGACTTAGCCAAGGCACACACTACCGATTCTCAACTGTGCCATAGATTGGATAAGGAAACCTCAGGATGTCTGGTGATCGCCAAGAATCCGGTCGCCTACAGGCATTTGGCGATGCAATTTGAAAGCAGAAAAGTGGACAAAGTCTATCATGCAGTAGTCGAAGGGATCAAGGAATTCAGTAATGAACTGGTCAACCGAAATCTACTTGCAAACAACAAGGGTATAGCCAAAGTCAGTAAAGAGGGAAAGCCAGCGCAAACGGTGTTCAATACATTGAAAACATACTATGCACACACACTAGTCGAGTGTAAGCCTATCACAGGGCGACTGCATCAGATTCGTGTGCATTTGACTTACCTCAAGTCTCCGATATGCGGAGACACTTTATATGGTGGCAACCCATTATACCTTTCTTCACTCAAGCGTCGCTTTAATCTCAAGAAAGACACCGAAGAGCAACCAATCATGCCGCGAGTTTCCTTGCATGCTTATTCGATCGGTTTTCTCGGGGTAGATGACAAGGCAATTAATGTTTTCGCACCCTACCCGAAAGATTTCCAAGTTCTCGTGAATCAGCTAGAAAAGACGAGCTAATCATTCGAATTAAAATTAAATAAGTGGGAATGGAGACGTTGAAGCGCATTTTGGGGCTAAGCCAGTGAAAATTAGGACTTACTATTGGAAATATTTTGGATCGAAAATAAAATACTTCTATCTTTGTGTCCCTTTTTGAGGGTGAAATAAATTTAACAAGCTAAATATTAAACAGTTACACAGTGGATACTTTAAGCTATAAAACCGTATCAGCAAATACCGCAACTGTAGATAAGCAATGGGTTATTGTGGATGCCCAAGCTGCAGTTTTAGGTCGATTTGCTAGTGAGGTAGCGAAAATTTTAAGGGGAAAAACGAAGCCAAGCTTCACCCCACACGTAGATTGTGGTGACAACGTCATCGTGATCAACTCAGACAAAATCAGGTTAACTGGTGACAAGTGGAACTCCAAAGTTTATGTGAGACACACAGGTTACCCAGGTGGGCAGCGAATCTCTACACCAAAATTGTTGAAAGAGAAATCTTCAACCATTTTGATCGAGAAGGCTGTAAGAGGCATGTTGCCTAAAAACAGATTGGGAAGAAAATTATACGGCAATTTGTACGTGTACGAAGGATCTGAGCATCCTCACACAGCACAGCAGCCTAAATCTATCACGGTTTAATCGTCTATTTAATGGAAATCATTAACAAAATCGGGAGAAGAAAAACCTCTGTAGCCAGAATCTATATGACTCCGGGCAAAGGCGAAATCACCGTAAACAATAGATCATTGGAAGTTTACTTCCCATTTGATTTGCACCAGATCGTAGTAAAGCAGCCACTTGCACTTGTTGGAGTCGATGGCAACTACGATATCAAAATTAATGTAGATGGAGGCGGAAGTACAGGTCAAGCAGAAGCTTCCCGTATGGCTATATCTAGAGCGCTATGTGAGTTTGACATAGAACATAGAGGTCCTTTGAAGAAAGAAGGATTCCTTACTCGTGATCCAAGAATGGTAGAACGTAAGAAGCCAGGACGTAAAAAAGCAAGAAGAAAGTTCCAGTTCTCTAAGCGTTAATTCGGGATTCTACTCTTATATATCAGAAAAAATATTTATTCATGGCCAAATTAGAATACAAAGACTTACTAGATGCTGGTGTCCACTTTGGACACTTGACGAGAAAGTGGGATCCAAGAATGTCTCCATACATATTCATGGAGAAAAATGGCATCCACATTATCGATCTTAACAAAACGCTTGCTTGCCTCGACGAAGCATCTAACGCAATCAAGCAAATCGTACGCTCAGGCAAAAAGGTGATGTTCGTCGCCACTAAAAAGCAAGCTAAAGATCTTGTAGCCGCAGAAGCAAAAAGACTTAACATGCCTTTCGTAACAGAAAGATGGTTAGGTGGAATGATGACTAACTTTGCTACCATCCGTAAGTCACTGAAGAAAATGTCTTCATTGGACAAGTTGATGGTGGAGGACGCTTATAAGAACCTTGCAAAGAAAGAGCGATTGATGGTTTCCCGTCAAAAGGAAAAAATGGAAACTGTATTGGGCGGTATCGCTGATCTAAGCAGACTCCCAGCTGCACTTTTCATAGTGGACATCAAAAGAGAACACATTGCAATAGCTGAAGCGCAAAAGCTTGGTATCCCTGTTTTCGCACTAGTAGATACGAACTCCAACCCAAATGAGGTGGACTTCCCTATCCCAGCTAATGATGATGCATTCAAGTCAGTTTCTTTATTGGTAAAAGCTTTCGGCGAAGCAATCGAAGAAGGTCTTTCCGAGCGAAAGAGAGATAAAGAAGATGCCAAACTTTCTGAAGAGGAAGAAGCAAAGAAAGCTGTTGACGCAGACACAAAAGACTGAACCACAACTTGAATTGATAAATAAAAATTGAACATCAGGTTTAGGCCGATGTTCAATTTTTTGTTTTAATCAATTCACTGAAGTCATTCGGCTTCTGAAAAAAATAATTTTATCGTTAAATCAAACTGATACTACAATGGCAATTACTGCACAAGAAGTAAACAAACTAAGACAAATGACCGGTGCCGGTATGATGGATTGCAAAAAAGCACTTACTGAGGCTGAAGGCGATTTTGAAAAAGCTGTGGACATCCTTAGAAAAAAAGGTCAGAAAGTATCTGCTTCCAGAGCGGATAGAGAGACCAAAGAAGGTGTAGCCGTGACCAGAATAACTAACGATGGCACTAAAGGCTTTCTACTTACATTGACTTGCGAAACAGACTTCGTTGCTAAAAACGAAGGTTTTGTAACTTTTGCAAATTCTTTAATGGACATCGCTGTCGAAAATTCTGCTGGGTCTATTGAAACAATCCTAGCACTTCCTTTTGAAGATCAGCTCGTGGCTGCCAAGATCACTGAAATGACTGGTAAAATCGGTGAGAAGCTTGAAATTTCTCATTATGAAATCGTTGAGGCTGAAACTGTTGTTGCCTATATTCACTCCAATGGTAAGCTAGGCGTTTTAGTAGGTCTTACTAATACTTCTGGAGCTGATGTAGAGGAAGCTGGAAAAGACGTAGCAATGCAAATCGCAGCTATGAATCCAGTAGCTCTTGACAAAGATGGAGTTGATGCTTCTATGGTCGAGCGTGAGATCGAAGTAGGTAAAGAGCAAGCAAGAGCTGAAGGTAAGCCTGAAGATATGCTTGAGAAAATCGCTCTGGGTAAATTGAATAAGTTTTACAAAGAGAACACTTTATTGAGCCAGTCTTTCGTGAAAGACAACAATAAAACAATTGCTCAATACCTTGACAGCGTAAGCAAGGGAATGACCGTATCTGCGTTCAGAAGAGTCTCTATCGGATAGTCTGAGAATTAGCAC
>JBBQDY010000383.1:0-3463 GCA_038320155.1 Cytophagales bacterium | reverse complement strand
GAAAACAACCTTATTCCCATCACTCAAAATTGTATTCAAAGAAATCACTTTATCTCGGGTCACTCCATAGACAATGGAAGTGGTTCCTGAGGAGTTATTTCCCACCATTCCACCCATCATCGCGCGATTGGCGGTGGAAGTGATGGGACTAAAAAAAAGACCATGAGGCTTCAAAAAACGGTTTAATTCGTCTCGAACCACACCTGGCTGCACCCGAATCCAGCGTTCATCTTTATTGAATTCCAGTATTTTGGTGAAATACTTGGAGACATCCACCACAATGCCATTGCCTACACACTGCCCGGCAAGGGAAGTTCCGGCAGTTCGAGGGATCAGGGAAGTGCCATTTTCAGTAGCAAACTGAATTAATTTCTGGATATCACTAGTTGACTTGGGAAAAGCTACAGCTAATGGCATCTCCCGATAGACCGATGCATCAGTTGCATACAGTGTTTTGGTCAACGAATCAAAATTGAGGCTGCCTTCCAATTTGGAAGCTAAATCCTGCAGTAATGGCAATAGGTTTGGGTGATTTGAAGGCATAGACAAAAATAGCTTTCCTATCTTAATTAAGGATACTACGTTGATGAAAGAATTATTTTCCTTTAATTGTTTGAGAAAGGAATTTAAAAATGGTCAATCTCAAGAGTGGTCCAATTGATAATTGAACATTGAATTTAGTAGGTCTCGGTGCCTGCCTGCCTGCCTGTTTACCTTACCGGTAGGCAGATTATCACAAATGGCAAATACACGATTACCAATTCCGGTTGATGGTGATCTACTTTAAGGACCGCAGACAAGCACAAACCGCGGCGGAAAAATCTTAAATGATCAATAATCAATTGACAATGCTCAATTTTCAAAAAAGGGTCCAATTGATAATTGAACATTGAATTTGCCCCGATAATTATCGGGACGAGACTTTTTGTCTTTTCTTTGCCCAATGTTCTTCTACCTCTCCCAGTTTCTAAGTTTTTTGGCAATGCCACTGACGATTGTGTTGATTTTAATTGTTGCTGGGGCCATATTCTATCGAAGGAAGATCGGAAAGCGAATTCTCTGGACTGGGATTATTTTATTTTTATTTTTCTCCAATCAGTTTATCGCTAATCAAGCAATGCTAGCTTGGGAACCGGAATTCAAGTTCTTTGATCAAATCGGAAATCACGAAATCGGCATTGTCCTCACCGGCGTGACAAACCTCAGCAAGACTGCTTACGACCGGACTTTTTTTAATAAAGGAGCAGATCGTATCACCCATGCCCTACAACTTTACCGGATGGGCAAGATCAAAAAAATCCTGATCACAGGAGGTCAAGGGCTAAATCCAGTCAATTCACAAACCGAGGCAGAAGTACTCAAAAGATTCCTACTAATGACAGGAATGCCGGAAGATGACATTCTAATTGAAGATCAATCCAAAAACACCGCTCAGAATGCCGAGTTTAGCAAGGCGTTTTTGGAAGAAAAGGGAATTTCCATCACACAGGAATTTGTCCTCATCACTTCAGCTTTTCACATGTCTCGTGCAAAGGACTGCTTTGACCAAGTTGGGCTAAAGACGATTACTTTTCCCACGGACTACTATAGCAGCGATACCAAATTCGATATTCCGACTCTTTTCTTCCCCGATCCCTATTCCACCTTCATTTGGCACAAACTGGTAAAAGAATGGATTGGAATTGCGGTTTATCATATCGTTGGCTATAGCTGATTGGTAAAAAAATCTAGGGAGTATATCGGAAGATGTAGCTAACCCTTTTCCATATATATCTAGAGTTAAACTTCCCACCAGCGTAATTTCACGATGATCAGTGCATTCAGGCTTAGCTTTGGGCTTCTCTTCAAACCCTTTAACTTCCTTTCGAATAAAAGACCTCTGAGAAAAGGCGGGTTAAACTATTGCTTTTCCAAAAATCTATTACGTAATTTGCGTAACGTAATTTGCGTAACGTAATTTGCGTAACGAAAAGTATAAGGTATTATGAAAGCTCCTTTCAATCCATTCGTAATCAACACCTATCAGGGTAAGGATTATTTCTGTGATCGAGAAAAAGATCTCGAAATGCTGATTTCTAATATCCAGAATGATCGAAATCTAGTACTCTATGCTTGGAGAAGGATGGGGAAATCTGCCCTGATTCAAAGATTATTTGAAGAATTGGAAGAATCAAAAAACTATGAAACGATCTACATAGACCTGCTTGCCACTCAAAATATGGAGGAAGCCATAGCCACTATTTCAACCGCGATTTATGAGAAATATGGAAAAACCAATTCGGGTATAAGTGGCAGTATCCAAAATCTTCTTTCGTCCATTGGCGCCACCATTAACTTCAGTCCATTTACCGGCACACCAGAGTTAACACTTGGGATAAATCAAGGAGGTCAACCTGAGAAGTCTCTCAAAGCTTTGGGAGAATTTCTCCTTTCTCGAAAGAAGCGAGTTGTGGTTGCCATCGATGAGTTCCAACAGATTTCAGATTACGAAGGCATTAAGGCAGAAGCTTTGTTTCGCAGTTGGGTACAACAGATTCCGGATGTTCGATTTATTTTC
The DNA here is from genome assembly GCA_038320155.1 of Cytophagales bacterium. Taxonomy (GTDB): domain Bacteria; phylum Bacteroidota; class Bacteroidia; order Cytophagales; family Cyclobacteriaceae; genus Algoriphagus. Next base: position 906 of record JBBQDY010000383.1, on the reverse strand, counting down.
AGTGGCAGTCATCGTACACTGATGGAAGCGATGTTTACGGAGAAAAAGCGACCATTTTATCAGAGTGCTCAATTAGAATCGCTACAATCAATTCAGTTGGATGCCTATAGCGAGTTTATCCATCATCATTTCAACTCAGAAAATAAGACCATCACTGATGAGTCAATTGCCAAAATCTACACTTGGAGTCGTGGTCAAACCTACACGATTCAATTAGTATGCAACCATCTGTATGCCAATTTCCAGGATGTAAAAGAAGATGATCTGGAACTGATTTTTAATCAATTATTGGTACAGCAGCAGTCAGTTTACGCCAACTTCCAGAAGATGCTTACCAAAACTCAATGGAATGTATTCAAAGCAATAGCCAAGGAAGAACCGCTTCAGAATCCTTTAAGTAAGGAGTTTCTGACCAAGCATGCCTTGGGAGCGGCAAGTACGGTAAGTACTGCTCTGAAAGCTCTTGAGCGAATGGAACTGGTCATCAAGGATCATGGAAAATATTTGGTTCATGAAGTACAACTCGCCAGATGGATGGCGAGTTTGTAGTCTGCCGATGTGATTGTCCCCACTCTTATCATATCAATAAAGTCTGCTGAATCGCATCTCGGAGCCGACCCTCAACACCAACCTCATCAGCAAATTCATTCCAACGTCTAACGGCATTCTTCACGGATTCGATTTTCTCCTCTGGCTTTTTGATATTCATCTGTCGAGCCACCTCTAAAAAGTCAGCATCATCAATATTCTCTCTCTTTCCATTGACCATTAAGGATTGTGCGCTTACCCAGAGGCTTCCCGGACGATAGGCATAGCAAATGTCATAAGCGGGAGACAGCGACCACTTCCCGGTTTGATCCATGAGGAAAGCAAAATTCTTGGTGTGATCGTCACAGTTGCGCGCCA
>JBBQDY010000382.1:0-3487 GCA_038320155.1 Cytophagales bacterium | reverse complement strand
AAAGTTGCCCTGCGAAATCATGATTTCCAGCATCCTGAACCACACGTGTGATGTATGCGGGAATTCGATCTAAAGTGAATTTAGCTGACTCAACCCGAACTTTTACTTTGCTCTGATGGGTGAAGCGATCCTTGTATTCCTTATAAGGCAAGAAAATCTCCCAGTCGCCTCGGGGATTTCGCCGAAGGGGGTGAGAGGATAGGTTCCAACCGTTAAAATCTCCTATAAAGTAAAGTTGGTTTGCTGCCGGAGCCCATTCACGATAAACCCATCCATTTCGCCAGGCTTCGAAATGAATCCCGTAGTATTCGTGCATTCCTGCAAATTCTGTAAGACTTCCGCTGTAATTTTCAATTCCAAGAAGTGTTTTTTTAAAGCGATCTTGCCGTTCTTGAATCTGCGGTTCAAAATCAGCCAACCAAGGTTCGTCCTGTACTAAAGTGGGATTATGTTTTTTGCTCACGAAAAGTAGAATTTGCTGAAGTTGAATTTAGGAAAAATAGGCTGGTTTGGAAGTAGGGGAAGGGAAAGATTCACAATTGTTTAATATCCTTGACTGGTATTAAGAAAAATTGCCAGGTCTAGGTGATTATTTTTTGAATCTTCCATCAAATCGCACCTCTGGTGCTTTCACATCGTCTTAGACACTTTTATTACAATCGAAGCGCACCTCTGGTGCTTCACTTTCTGGTTTTATTGACCAATCTTAACTCCTGGCTCTTAACTCTAATGTCTTGATTCTTGGTTCGAACTACCATCTCAACTCTAACGTCTTGGCTCTAAAATCTAGTTTCTTGAATCTCAATTCTTGATACTAATATCTAGATACTAACATCTTAATTCTTGGTTCTAAAATCTAGCTTCTTTCTCAATGTTTTTCAAATACGAAATCAGGCTCAAGTGCCTCTACATTTCCTTGATCATTGATTTGGTCCAAGGTTAAGAGTTTGAGCTCATTGATCAGCATTGGGTCGTATTTAACCGCAACTCGAATGTAGTTTTCAGTAAAACCATGGATTTTTCCATTTTCCACATCTTCTTCAAAAAGAACAGTAAACGTCTTTCCTAAATTTTCTGTGTAGAATTTTCTCCGCTTTTTCTCCGAAAGAATCCGGAGCATCTTAGATCGTTCGTTCCGCTTTTTCATTGGTACCACTTCCTCCATCTCTGCTGCCCGTGTATTTGCTCGCTCAGAATAGGTGAATACGTGGAGGTAAGAAATATCAAGTTCGTTCAGGAAATTATAGGTTTCTAAAAATCGCTCATCCGTCTCACCCGGGAATCCTACTATAATATCCACACCGATACAAGCATGCGGCATCAAGGTTTTAATCTTGGATACTCGATCTTCATAAAGCTCCCGAAGATAACGTCTGCCCATTTTACGAAGGATAGTATTCGAGCCCGATTGAAGCGGAACATGAAAATGAGGCACGAATCGCTTGGAAGTAGCTACAAATGAGATGATTTCATTAGTCAGTAAGTTTGGCTCAATGGAGGAGATTCGGAAGCGATTGATTCCTTCTATCTCATCGATGGCAAAGACTAAATCTGCAAAGCGTTCATTCCGTTTTCCTTCGACGATTCCGAAGTCCCCGATATTTACACCGGTGAGTACGATTTCTTTGACATCGGTCGCGGCGATCTCTATTGCGGACTCTAAAACTGATTCAATCGTATTGCTTCGGCTTTTGCCTCTGGCAAGCGGGATCGTGCAGAAAGCACAGCCATAGTTGCAGCCATCTTGAACTTTCAAAAAAGTACGTGTTCGATCATTGATCGAATACGCATTATTATATATGGTGGCTTCTTGGATTTCGGAAGCTAGCACTTTTGTTTCTTGGGCTTTTGCAAAATCATCCAACAACTCAATCAATCTGAATTTCTCGGCGGCTCCTAAAACGGCATCCACGCCTTCGATCTCGGAGATTTCTTTGGGCTTCAATTGCGCATAGCAGCCGATAATCGTCACATATGAATTGGGTGAGATCTTTTTAGCCTCTCTGACAATCTTTTTACACTTCTTGTCCGCATTCTCAGTGACCGAGCAGGTATTTATGATGAAAATATCAGGATTATCTTGGAAATCGACTTTCAGGTAACCCTTTTCTTCGAATTGTCTGCTGATCGTGGAAGTTTCGGAGAAGTTGAGTTTACAACCTAAGGTATAAAAGGCTACTTTTTTCAAAATCGGAGTAATGTTCTTGAGATTGCAAAGGTAATTAAACTTGGCTTGTTTTCAATTCTCCAATCTTGAGGGTGAAATTCCAATATTTTCAGTATTTGGGGTTTATTTTTGCTTGATTTTTTGAAAATTGTGTAAATATTTGAAAAAATGACTTCGATATTTTGCTAAAAGCTTTATAAGACGAGTATTTTTCTATTTTTGTAGATATAATTTTAAACCACATATTGTAGAAATGGCAACACTTAGACAACAAGCCTTATCCATGGTGCAAAGCAGACAGCGGAAACCTGTGACTGCTCCATCAACAAAAATTTCAGATTATTTCGGTACCAATGTATTTGGATCAAAGCAGATGAAAGAATCGCTTGCTCCTTCCGTGTACAAAAAGGTAATGGAAGCGATCGATAAAGGTTCCAAGATCGATGCATCAGCGGCTGAAGAAGTTGCCTCTGCAGTAAAAACCTGGGCACTATCCAAAGGAGTGACACATTACACCCATTGGTTCCAACCACTGACAGGCTCAACGGCGGAGAAACACGATTCGTTTTTTGATGCTTATGCAGGTCTTGAAAAATTCAAGGGTTCGGCTTTAGTACAGCAAGAGCCAGATGCATCATCTTTTCCAAATGGTGGGATTCGTTCTACGTTTGAAGCGAGAGGATATACAGCTTGGGATCCATCCTCACCAATCTTTATTTTTGAAAATACACTTTGTATTCCTACCATATTTGTGTCCTACACAGGTGAAGCCTTGGATTTCAAGACTCCACTTTTAAAGTCAATTGAGGCTATAAATGATGCTGCTATCCAGATTTGTCAACTATTTGATAGAAACGTCAAGAAAGTTCAGCCATCACTTGGGGTAGAGCAAGAGTACTTTGTAGTGGATAAGGCACTTTTTTCTGCACGTCCGGACTTGGTCATGGCTGGTAGGACTGTATTTGGGCATAGTCCAGCGCGTGGTCAACAATTGGATGATCATTACTTTGGTTCTATTCCTACCAGAGTCAAGGATTTTATGGTCGAATTCGAAATAGAAGCACATAAACTTGGGATTCCAGTGATGACTCGTCACAATGAGGTAGCTCCAGGTCAGTTTGAAGTTGCTCCGGTTTTCGAAGAAATTAACAAGGCAACCGATCACAACCAACTTTTAATGGATGTGATGGAGAAAGCGGCCGAAAAGCATGATTTGAAAGTATTGCTTCATGAGAAGCCTTTTGCAGGTGTTAATGGAAGTGGTAAGCACAATAACTGGTCATTGATTACTGATACAGGTGTCAATTTATTCCAACCAAG